>QMOL01000010.1 GCA_003648225.1 Chlamydiota bacterium | reverse complement strand
AGTCTTTGGATTTGTTGTTCTGCTCGTAGCATGCAAAATTATTTATTCATTGATATGGCATTGAAACTCGCGAAGCGACCGGCGTATGCCGGTTGAAACTCGAAACTTGAAACTTAAATCTTAACCAAAAAAATGAACCAAAAAATGAACCAAAAAATTGATTGGAAATCTGAACCGGACGATACTATTGTTTGCTATTGTCAAAAGGTAAATAAAAAAACTATTGTTTCCGCGATTCAAAACGGCGCTGAAAATATAAAAGATATTCAAAATGCAACAAAAGCAGGCTTAGGAAAACGTTGTAAAGAATTAAATCCAAAAGGACGATGCTGTCATCCCGATATTGCAGAAATTTTAAAAATCTATGGAAAAAGTAACATATCAGATTGTTGCTGTTGTTCTAATTGTTCTTAACAAAAAAAGTAAAAATTATGAAAAAGAATATTTTAATAATTATTTTGATCGTTATTAGCGTTGCTGCTGTAGTTATAGTTAAAAATAAAAAACAAAATGCTAATGCAAAATTTGATAATGAAGCAGTCAAAGCTAATCGGAAAACCGTCGCTGAAGTCAATCAACAGAAAATGTCGACACTACCGCTACCGCGTGTTCTTGATCTTGGCGCTGATAAATGTATGGCGTGTAAAGCTATGGAGCCGGTCCTTGAAAAGCTGCGTGAAGAATATAAAGGAAAATTACAGGTTGATTTTATTGATGTGTGGAAGAACCCGGATGAGGCGAAGAAATACAATATCCGTTCAATTCCAACACAGATTTTTTTCGATAAAAATGGAAAAGAAATATCCCGGCATATTGGTTTCATTTCCGAAGAAGATATTTTGAAGAAATTTAACCACATAAGAAACATAGAAACACAGAAGAAAAGAAAAGATTAATATTTAAATCTATTATTTCTTAATGAGCAATAAAAGACAAAATGGCAGCAAATAATAAATAAAACTCAACAATAAATTAATAATCAAGTACTCTAAAATAAATTTGCTCGCAAGAGCAAATTTCCTCCGAGTGCCTGATAAAATCCCCATAGCTCCCCTTTATAAAGGGGGAATACAAAAACCGGCACGACTATGCAAAACTTATTTAATTTTTTAAATCACGCAATCGAAGGAACGGCCGCGATAGCAATCGCTGCAGCCTTTGTTTGGGGCATTTTAAGCATTTTGCTTAGCCCGTGTCATTTGGCAAGCATTCCTCTTATTGTCGGTTTTATTAATGATCAGGGAAAAACAACCGTTAAAAGAGCATTTATCATTTCCCTGCTTTTCGCTATTGGAATTTTATTGACCATCGGCGTTATCGGCGTTATTACCGCGTTGGCAGGGCGAATGATGGGTGATATTGGTCCTTACGCTAATTATTTTGCTGCGGTAATCTTTTTCGCGGTTGCCCTTCATTTATTTGATGTTATACCAATGCCGTGGTCAGCCGCTCAACCGGGAATGAAGAAAAAAGGATTGCTTGCCGCATTTATTCTCGGTCTTCTTTTCGGTATTGCTCTCGGACCATGTACTTTTGCTTATATGGCACCAATGTTAGCGATAACGTTTAAAACATCGTCGGGCAATTTTCTTTATGGCGTAATTTTATTGTTTGCTTATGGTGTTGGTCATTGCTCGGTAATAGTTACTGCGGGAACGTCAACGGAATTGGTTCAAAAATATTTAAACTGGAATGAGAATTCTAAAGCTACAGGATTTTTAAAAAAAACTTGCGGAGTTTTATTAATAATTGCGGGATTATATTTTATTTATATTACACCTTAAACGATTGAAACGATGACCGTGCAGTAGCATGTTATTTCATTGGAAATGATATAAAATTATGAAAAATTCTAACGAAAGAAAAATGACTAATATCTTTGAACGATAGAGAAAGCAGTTAAACAGCGGGAATTATTAGGGATTCGTTAAGAACTGGCAACATTTGGCAAAACGCTTCGAAAGTGGCAAGAAAGGATATTATATTTTTTTTAATACAGATTATCGACAGCAATGGTTGAAGGCTTTCATACACATATAAAATTTATAAAACAATTTGATTTTAAAAAATAATAGTGATATAATATTAACGGATATCCTTTCTGCATATTAACTTTTCCCGTACAACTGATATCATCTAAGATCGATGCTTTCGAGAAGTTTTAATTTGCATTTATTACCCCGCTCGGGAATTCTCTCGACAAGGTAAGTTGTTCTGTTTTTAGAGATAATTTGAAAAGGCAAAATATTATCCGATTTCGGATTTTCGCAGGAAGGTTTTATTACTTCAGCAGTAACATTTATCCGGTACACATCCGTGCGGGTTGTGACATAATCAGCGATTTTGCACATTAGGACCGGAGTTATGCCTTTCACATCTAAAAGGTCATAAGGGTTTTTGTACGGGCGAATAGATTTCCCGCTTTTAGATATACCTTTAACAATATTTTGTGCAATAGTATTGTTTATCCCGGGTAATGCAGCTATTACACGTTCGGAAGCTGTATTGACATTAATTCTGCCAGGGTGTTCAATTGGAGTAAGTAAGATATAATCGAGCCACGCCATGCCGCTGCATTCTGTATCATTCAGACTGTGCGGAGTCATTGAGATTTTAACGGCGCCTTTATCGCTAATATTATCTGTGGATAATTTACCAAAATAAATGGAATCATTTTTATCATAGTGATAACGTTTTTTAGGAGATGAATCCCAATTTTTGGTTTTATAGTTCCAGATTTTTATTGTAAGGTTCGCGTTATGATTTTCTTCGAGGAATTCGGTTGTAATTATGGAATCGTTTAAACCGAAGAGATAGAGATCGTAATTAATGTTTGGATCAAGTCCGGTGTTTTTCCATTCCCATCTTCCTTCCCTATTTTCTTTCCGTGTATAAAATAACGGTGTTTTATATGGAGGGCCAACCGAGACTTTATCACCACGCGACGCTGACAATAAAGTACGTTTTTGAGTTGAACGACCTTTTATTTTAAGAGAAGCATGATTATTATCAGCTATTTTAAATTGTTCACCGCGAAGTTTACCTGAAAGAATATTTAATGTGTTATCTTTCCATATTTCGGGTTCCCATTTCTTGCCTTTTAATGCAATTACTGATTTGTTACAATTCGCAACAATTCCCGCAGTGGAATCCCATGAACCGGTATTACCAATCCAGGCATCTTCAGCTTCGGCATCAAGACGAATCATGTCCATAGTAAGAGCAGGTCCGATAGTTTTGAGGAAATTTTCAGCGGCTTTCGGGTTAGTATTGTAAGAAACATTTTCTTTTCCGGAACTAATTTTAAGAAGTTCTTCGTAAGAGCCGAGGGGTCTGTTCAGAACGGTGTTATTCACTATTTTTTTCATATTACGCGAGCGGGCTTCTCTGAAAGTTCCTCCGAAAGTAGTTTTATCGGTTTTTTTCCACATATTAAAAACCGTTGGGTCCGGTCGTTCACTAGAAACATCAAATTCCTGATAATCAGTTTTTCCATATTCAAGAGTGCGGGAAGTGATTTGATTATATTCATTTCTAAGAGTAAGAGATAAAAAACCGCCCAGGCGGGGCATACCGAGGATGACGGCATAATCGCCGACTTTGATTCCACTCACATAATTATTGTGTTGTCCGTAAAGGATTTCGATAGCGTTTTTTGTATTACCTGTGATCATTCTTCTAAATCCGTTTGGGTCATTACCTTCGAAGTTTTTTCTATCGGTTCTGAATTCGACTATTTCGCCTGCCATTTCTCCCGGTTTAAAATCAGCACCTTCGAGGATGATATTATTATCTTTCTGAATAAATCCCGGGTCAAGCAGGTTTCTTGTAGCAGGTTTAAATCCGATGATTTTATACCAAACGCCCCAAGTATCCTGAGGAAGTTCATAGCACGGATATTGTTCTTTGGCGCTATCGCCCCAAGTTTCATTTTTACTCGAGCCGTATTCCGTTCCAAATATTTTTTTGTCGCTTGTAAGATACGCGTAGCCGTGTGGTGGAATGACCGGGTTTTCATCCTCGAGAAATCCGCCGCTTGCAGGAGAATAATGAGAAGCCGAGTTAATTTTGCAAAGTTCTTTTGCAACGGAACCTGTATTGATCATAACCCTCCAGCCGGCGATACTGACGGGATTATCGCTAACATTAATGAGCTCAACTATGTCAGGTCTGACAAACATAACGTTAGTCATCATGCTTTTGGTTTTATTTCTGTCTCCTCTATTCCAGAAATCCATCATTTTATTAATTAGCGAAGACGAACGTTTTTTATTGCAGTTTTTACTTGAAGTAAAGAGAACATCAATCATACCTTTTGCATCTGCAAGGATTGGTTTTCCGTCTTTATAAGGCCATTTCAACATATGTTCTTCGGTTTCGGAATATGAAGAAGGATTTCCGTCACAGTCAAGCATTGGTGAACTATATTTAAAAGCCGGAGGAATAAAGCCATTATTTCCAATATATACTTTAAAATAGGTTTTTGGTCGAATTTCAGTAATTGCCCATTCAGTACATTGAGGATATACAGAAAATAAGCCCCAAGTTTTTTCCCAATGATTGTTAATCCAAAAACCTGCGTGCCTGCTTTTATTACTGTAAATTTGTGACATTATTTCATATGTGCTCATAACCTTGCCGGATTTATTTTTGAATTTTCCTTCCACAGTGATACTGCGTGGACCGCTTGCGATAACTTTCGGCAGATATTTAGAATTTTCTTCAATGTGGTCTCTATCGTCTGAAGGCGCAAAAATGATATGAGCATTTTTCCAGAAATTTACGGGATAAAGGATATTGTTTCCTTGTGTTTTACCGCGACTTTTTAAAGCATCAAATATTTTTTTATAGTCTCTTGTTTTGTCGTTGGAATGTCTTAATGCAGGACCATTATAAATTATTTTAATATTAGCGCCTTCTTTTTTTATTGAAGTTGGTCGCATGGGAAACTTAGCTACCGGGTCATCACTTTTTTTATTTGGACCTGAGCCGTATGTGAATGGGTCAAGAACAAGTCCGATGACCCCTGTAAATTTCATCTCGAGGCGATTTCCATTTCCCGTAGGAATAGGATTAATAAGATGAGGCTCTAAAACAAGACTTCCGTCATTTGCCATAATCTCATTAAAACAAATTGATTCTACACCGTAACTCCCGCCGTAGGTTGAAAGAGAGTGGTTTTCATCCCGGAAATCCATTATATTACAAACTAATCTTGAAAGTCCCTGAGAAGTTTTACTTATAGACTTTTTGTTCTTGATTGAGCGAACAGCCCGAGCGAGTTCTCTTACATTCCCGCCGTTTATACAGATTTGTCTGTCATCCGACCAGAGTCCTTTTGAGTGGCTGATTGAATAGGTTGTTAAAAAAGTTGAGAGACCTTTAATATCAATTTTGGAAAAATTTTTATTATTTTTAGAGATTATACCGGGGATTTCTATTATGGAGTCAATTGTTTTGTCATCACCGGACGGGTAAAGAGTATTGTATTCAGCCGGTTCATCAACGCCCTCGTTTTCTTCATCAATAATACCGTTGAAATTATTATCGAGGCCGTCATTTTCGAGAGTTATATTATTTTTGTTATCATCAACATTTCTCATCCCGGGAACTTTATTAGGCCCATATTGATACGCTCTCATTGCTCTGATCGCTTTGGGAGACAAGAGAGAAAAAAGCGGATCTTTTCGCGCAGACATACCGTGATTCTTATCAAAATTCATTGCGCTTTCGGCAAGAGATTGTAATGTATTAACATTTAACTTTCCACATTCATCCGTTATTTCAAGTTTATATCTTCCGACTAAATTCCCGTTATGGTCTTTTACCAGATGCCACTTGCTGCTATATTCATCCGAGAACAATTGCGGATCTGTTTCAGGTGAGTCACAGGTAAGTCCCTCCTGAGAACTGTCATTTTGAATTAACGAAAGAGCATGCTGATACCCCGAGCGCGAAAGGAGCCGCGCTTTCATTGCGTCAACAGTGATTTGCCCCGCTTTTGTTTGTATATTTGAAGTGATTATAAATGATGTTGCCAGCAAAGCTAAAACGGTAAGAATGGCAAGAACGGCAACGAGAGCGATACCGTTATATTTCTGTATAAATCGTTTATTCATAAAGTTTATAGTTAAATAGTGATATACCGCTTGCATTATACTTAATAAGTGGTGGTTTTACAAGAGAAAGACAAAAAATATCAATAAACATATACAGCATATTTCCCAAAGGCAATGTTTCTCCCCACCAGATTGCGCCTTGATCCCAATTTCCGGATTCACCACGTAAAAATAGCGGAAAGGGGTTATTAATTTTTTTCCAATGAATTAAATCATCAGAAAAAGCCGCATTCATTCGCGGCTGAAAATCAAAATGGCTGTCTCCGCCCTGATAAATCATCCACCATTTCCCGTTGAGATTAAAAACTCTTCCTCCGCCTACTGCGTTACTATCCCATTCGCCTGCGGCTCCCGGAGCAATACATTTGTATTTTTTCGCATTATTGAGATTTTCCGGGTTTTTTGCTGCCGCATCTTGCGAATACCGATTTTTGAGTAAATTTATCCGAAAGGTTGTTTAAAGTAATCGTTGAAAAATCGGCATGTGCATCTTCAATAATGCAAGCAAACCTTCCCCCGCCTGTTTTGGCTGTAAATTCCAGCATCTTTTTGTCATCAAAAGAAACTTTAACTTCATTGGCAATTTTTTTAATCGATAATTTATGCCATTTGAATAAATCAATTTTTATGGGCAGCGGTTGCGATTCCTTCCACAAAATATTTTTACCTTTTAATTTTACAAGTACGGTGATTTTTCGACTCGTAAAATCAATCCAAACAATTATTGATGAAAAATCTAAATTGTCATTTATCGAACTCGCGATTCCGGCGCGCTCTCTGAATATTTTTCCTTGATTACCGTAAAATTTTATTCTTGCTGACAGTGAATAATCAGCTGCAGACTTTGTATAACAAACCTGCCGTGTCCATGTTGGGTTTCCAACACTATCACCCCAGAGGTATTTTTTATCACAAATTCCCCATGTGCCGGATGGAACTTGATACCAATTTGATCCGATAGTATTTCTGTTCCATTTTTCTACAAAAGAATTTGAGAAAGCAAGAGTTGAAAAAACAGTTGATGAAATAATTATAATAAAAATTTTAAACATAATTTTTAGCTGCGATAGATATAGTGGTTATAACCATTGCCGAGGTTACCGGCAAGAAATATTTTTTCATTACTTTTAAGTTTATATAAATAGGATTTAAGTTATAGTATATCATTAAATCAGCTTAAGAATCAATAACTATTCAACATCTTTTTTGTAATATTCGCCTTAAAAACAGATTGAAATGGTATAATAATTATTGCGTTGGCTGAAAAATTAAAATACCGGTTCAAATGCAAAAATTAATGACTAATAAATTTAAAATTTATGAAAACGAAAATATTATTCTTATGCACAGGAAATTCATGCCGAAGTCAAATGGCGGAAGGATGGGTAAAGTTCCTGAAAAATGATGAAATTGACGCTTATTCAGCCGGAATTGAAACTCACGGATTAAACCCGTATGCTGTTAAAGTTATGGCGGAAAAAGGTGTGGATATTTCTAATCACAAATCAACAAACGTAAAGGATTTGCTTCACATAAATTTTGATTATGTAATAACCGTTTGCGGGCATGCCAATGAAAGCTGTCCGATTTTCCCCGGCAAAACAAAAATTATTCATGTCGGATTCGATGATCCGCCGTTATTAGCTTTAAAGTTGGAATCCGAAGAAGAAAAGTTAAATTGTTATCGGAAAGTTCGTGATGAAATAAGAAATTTTATTATGAACTTATTTGTATTAAATAATTAAAAATTATCACTTTTTTTAGTGTTTTGCAAAATTTTTACGGTGTCCTTTAAAAATCCTGCAATATTTTACCCGTTTCTTTAGCTTGAACATCCCATTATTTCTGCTTTTAAGTAGCTTTTAAGGAACGACTACTTACAATGCAAATGAAAACAGCAGAACTATACGACTTTACGGAAACAACAAACCGGAAGTTGGTAAATATATCCATCATTAATGATGATGATGATGATAACCTTTCTTATGGTTTAATTCGTGAAGAAGCCATTTAATCCATTTATCAACACCTTCTCCGGTTATACTTGAAAGCGCTATAATCGGCAAACCGGGGTGAATTTGCCATGCTCCTTCTTTGCATCTTTCAACATCAAACTGCACATAAGGTAAAAGATCTATTTTTGTGATAAGCATTAAACTTGCCGCTGCAAAAGCTGCAGGATATTTTTCCGGCTTGTCATCCCCTTCCGTAACACTTATGGAAACAATTTTCGCGTCTTCACCAAGGTCAAACGCCGAGGGACAAACAAGGTTTCCTACATTTTCAATAATAATAATATCGGAACTGTTAAACGGTTTTTTGCTTAACATTCCCTTTACCGATTGCGCATCAAGATGGCATGCTCCACCAGTGTTCAATTGTGAAGCAGGAATGTTTAACCGACGAAGCCTTTCGGCATCGTAACGCGTTTGAACATCTCCTTCGATTACCGCGAGTGAATAATCCCCCATAATTTTCGGGAGAGACTTTTCGAGAAGAGTTGTTTTTCCCGAGCCGGGTGAGCTAAGCATATTAATCATCAGCGATTTTCGCATAACAAGTTCGGCGCGAATTTCTTCCGCTATGGCATCGTTTTTAGCGAGAACATTTTCTTCTATCTTAATTTCTCGTTTTGTATTTGCGTTATTGCATCCACATTCTTCACACATTTTATCACCTGTATTTTATTTTATGTCAGTTTAAAGATTATTAATTTTATCAAAACACATTTTATAAGTCAAAGCTGTTATTCTACATAAATTTCTACTCGCTCTCCTGCTTTTTCATCTATCACATTTATAATATCATATCTACCATTTACAGCCAGTTCATTAAGTAATTCATCAATATTTTCAAATGTTTCCGAATCAAGATAAATACCTTTTTCGGCCATCTTTTCTCTGGCTTTTTCCGGCATTGAGATATTTAACTTTCCACCTAATTTAATTGCTCCTTTAATAACCGCAATCGGTATAGTAATTTTCACTTCCGGATTTTTGTTGTGGTTTTTATAAACCCGGATTTTCAGCCATTTGGCTTTCATTGTTCCATCGGTATAAATATTTTTGTTGTTGCCAAGATTAATTGTACAGCTGCTCTTTTTTTCAACACTTCCACGCCAAACAATTAACTTAAAAAGTGTTGCCAAACCTATTATAATAAATATTACAGGCCAATCTTTACTCCAAGTAAATGATATAGGCAACTTGCCGTAATTACTCATCATCCATATAACCCCGACAGCTATCCATATAAATGCCCATAAAAAATTTTTACTATTTTTTTTCATTTTTTTATTCTCCTTTTTTACATCTATATTATTTCGGCGGTAACTCTCCTTTTCCAAAAAAGAAGACTTCAATATCATCCAATATCGCGTAAACACATGGTGTAATAAATAATGTTACCGCTGTTCCTAATGAAAGACCACAAATGATTGCAAGTGCCATAGGCGCGATAAATTGCTCCTGTCCGCTTCTTGTAAACGCGATAGTTGACATACCTGCAACAGTGGTAACCGTTGTAAGAAAAATTGGCCGAAAACGTAAGATTCCACTTTTCATCAAAGACATCCATCTTACCTGGTTCGTTAAATGTCTGTTTGAGCTTGCGTGCACTGTTTCGTCCCATCCGTGTTTTTTTTGCCAATTGGCGCGATAATCATTAATAAAACTTACCATCACAATACTATCATTAACAATAATTCCAACAAGACCGATTGTTCCCATAAGCGCCATAAAGCCGATAGGGAGTTGAAAAATCATAAAGCCGTAAACCACACCAACAAAACCAAGTGGAATAATACTTAAAATTAAAAAAGGCTGAATAAAAGAGTTTAATACTCCGGCCAAAATCGCGAATATCAGTATGAAAGCTATTATACCGGCAATAGCTAACGAACGCATAGATTCATTCGTTTCTTCTTCTTCGCCGCCATAACTGATTGAGCAACCGGGGAATTGTCTTTTAAATTGTTCTTTGGTAAATAAAACTTTTATTTTATCGTTCGCCTCTTTGGACGTAATTCGCTTCCCGTCAACATCAGCATAAACTGTAATTTGTCTTTTTCTGTCAAACCGTTTTATTTCACCAAAGCCGAAAGCTCGGGTAACTTTTGCAATATTGCTAAGCATAACCACATTACCGTTTTTGCTTACAGCTCTGAAATTTTTGATATCTTCAATATTGTTAATTAAGTCATCGGAATATTTAACTCTAATAGTTACTTCATCGTTTCCCCATCTGAAAACCGAGACTTCAGAACCTTTAAAAGCCGACATTATTGCATCGCCGATTTTAGATACATCCCCACCGAGAATAGCTACTTTATCTTCGTCAACATCAATATCAATTTCAATTTTTGTATCGTCAAGATCATCGGAAATATCACTTACACCCGGAATAGTAGAAAGATATGTTTTGTATTTTTCAGCAACTTTCTTCATCTGATTAAAATCATCACCAAGTATTCTTACCGTTACCGCTTTACCCACCGGAGGACCTCCTTTTTCCTTTTCAACTTTTGTCATTATAAATTCTGAATGACTATTTATTATGTCGCGTAAATCTCGAACTATCGCCATCGGCTTTCGACATCTCGGGTTTAATTCGTCAACATCAAATATTATATACGCTTCATTACTGCCACGTTTAACTATTGTTTCACTTTCAGGACGAACACCAATTGCTGAAATTACCGCGGCAATTTCATAAGCGGGCATATTGGAAATAATATCATTTTCAAGTCTTCGTACAGCAACAGTGGTTTTCTCAAGTGTGTAATATGGCGGCGTTTCCAAATAAATCAAAATTCTGTCAGCATAATCGGCATCAAATAGCTTAAAACGTAAAATTCCCGTTTTTACTATCATAACAGCTGATAAAAACGCGAAAATTGCCGCGAAAATTACTATCCAGCGATAACGTAAAGCGCCTTTGAGAGCATAACGATAATACTCAAGCACACGACACAATAAACAATCTACACCACGCCTTACTTTTCTAAGGAAATTTGTTATTTTCCATCCTAACCGACTTGCTATTGAAGAGCTTTCTTCTGTTGTTAATTCATGCTTTCCTATATCTTCAGGTCGTACAAAATCAACTAAATGTGAAGGTAAAATAAAAATAACTTCGACAAGCGAAAGCAAAAGCGCGACAGTTATTACTTGCGGAATTATCGAAACAAATTTCCCCATTATTCCAGTCATAAGCAGCAACGGAAGAAAAGCCACTACAGTCGTGCTTACAGTTCCGATTACCGGGATTAAAACTTCTTTCGTTCCTGTAATTGCCGCGTCAAACGGTGTTTTTCCGTTCTCCATATGGCGGTAAACATTTTCACAAACCACTATAGCGTCATCAACAAGCATACCCAGAACGAGAATTAGAGAAAACAAAGAAATCATGTTAAAACTGTTATTAACAAGTTTCAAATAAATAAACGCTCCGAAAAACGAAACTAACAAACCCGCGACTACAAGCAATGAAATCCGCCAATTCATAAATAAAAGAAGCATTACCGCTACTAAAATCATACTTATTATGCCATTACGCACCATCGTGCTCATTCGCTTCTTCACATATTTAGCGGAATCTGAATAATAGGAAAGATGTACTCCTTTCGGCATTGAATTTTTAGCGTCATTAATATACTTTTTTACCTTTTTATCTATAAAAATCGTATCGCCTGTCTTTCTTTTATTAATAGTAAAAGTTATCGCGGGGCGGCCGTTAACACGGCTTAATATTGTCGCTTCTTCAAATGTGTTGTGAATCTTTGCAATATCTCTTAGTTTTACAACTTGGTTTTTGTTATTTTTAACAACGACATTTTCTAAATCCCGCCAGGAATCATCATTTATCTGTTCAAGAACTCGAATCGTCATCTCACCGGAATTCCCTTTAATAATTCCACCTGGTATATTTTTATTTTTTGCGCTAATTGCCTTGTTTATTTCGCTTAAAGAAATATTTAAGGCCCGGGCACGAAAAGGATCTACTTCAACCCATATTTCTCTGTCGTTTAATCCCCTTACATCAACTTCCGAAACACCTTGTATCGACTCAAATTTATCTTGAAGACCATCCGCAAGTTTCTTTATTTTTAATAAATCCATTCCGGGAATATAACTCATCCCAACTATTATTACTGGAAAAGGAAACTTTTGCTCTATTGTTACCGGCGATTCACTCGTCTTCGGTAAATCAGTCTTCGCGGAATCAACTTCTTGACGAACTTCATTTAAAACTGCCTGAATATCCGAAACATTATCATATAATTTTAAATAAATTACAGATAAATTCGGAGAAGAAACCGATTGAATTTCTTTAACATCTTCTATCGCCCTTAATTGATCTTCTATCGGTACTGTTACCAGCCGTTCAACATCTTCTGCTGAATCAAGCGTTACATCCAAAGTTGTTACAGTAATTACATCCGTGCTTACCGATGGGAATATTTCCCTCCGTAAATTTAACATACAAATTACACCGGCAACAAACAAGCCTATCATCAGCATGTTTACCAAAACTCTTTGCTTTATAGAAAATTCAATTAACCGCATAGAATTGTCGAAAATCCGCCAAGACGGATTGGATTGTTGGATTATTGCACTACTATTCTGCAAACTACAAACTTTATCTTAATATGATCTTATCTCCGGACTTTAATCCGCTCTTTACCTGAACCCATTGTTTATATTCTTTTCCGGTCTCAATTCTTCTATTTACATTCGAGGTGCCCGAAAGTAGTATTACATAATTTCCTTTTTCATCTTCATTTATCGTATAGGAAGGAATAACAATCAGATTCTTATATTCTCGCAATGGTATGTTTACTCTTCCAAGCAAGCCGGGTTTAACTTTTCCGTCTTTGTTATTATATATCCCTTCTATTCTATAAAGAAAAGATTTGGGCTCCACATCACTTGATATATAAGCAACAGTCGCTGTAAAATTTATACCGGATAATTCTCCTGTGTTGAAAAAAATTCTTTTGCCAGGCGTAATATCAAATATATCATGGTCTCCAACATAAAATATTACCCTTAATGTTGTGTCATCAACCATGTCAAGAAGCGCTTGATTGGGAACTACTCGTTCGCCTTCATCCACATATTTTTTGCTTATTTTCCCGTTGCACGGCGCTTTAATTGTGCAGTCCGCAAGACGCTCTTTCGTAAAATCAAATATCGCTTTAGTGTTTTCGTTTTCCGCTAACGCGTTGCGGTGAGCAACTATATATTTTCTCAAAATATCATCACCAATAACTTCTTCATTATATAGTTTCCGGTTATTAGCTAAGTCTATCGCCGCGTTTGAAAGAGCAACAGTTGATTCAAGCACTTTCGCCATTGCTTTACGCACATCAATTTTTTTATATCGTTTGTCTAATTCGATTAATATTTGTCCTTGGGTTACCACGCTGCCTATTTCAACATAAGTTTTATTTATTTTTTCTCCTACGGCTGAGCTTATTTCGATGCTTTTGTCCGGTTGTATTAATGTATTAAATGTTTTAATTACAGTTAAATTTGTCGTTATTACATTATATATCGGTATTTTATTTTCATGCACTTCCGGTTTTTTTTTCTTCTCCTTTATTACTTTCATTAATGACACACCAAATGCTGACCCGAAAATAATAAAAAGAATTAATGAAAAACAGCCGATTACTCTTCTCTTATGTTTTACTGAATGAACAGACATATTCAAATTATAAGTCGTAAGGTTAAAACGTTTATTTAAAATACGCGATTATCATTGCTATACCAATATCACATGCCTTTTCCCGGCTGATTTTAGCAGGATAAAGTGTGTTTATGTGTGTGCAAACGTCCAAAAGTCCGACAATAACCTGCGCACTCGCTTCTAAATCTTTTTTCGCTTTTTTGTTGCCAAATCGTAATACAAGTTTCTTGCAAATTTCAAGCCCACGATCACAATATCCTGCACCTACAGTTTGAAAATCTATGTCTTTCATCATCTGCTCAAGAAAAATCTTGTGCATTTCAATCTCTTCTTTCGACTGAAGTGCTGTCATTATAAGCCTTTTCAATGTCGATTGAACCGAAGATTGCCTATTTAATGAATCCATAAGCTCTTCCGCCGGTTGCAAAATATTTTCAACATGTTCCTCAAATATTTTTCTCAATATATCATTTTTATCGGCAAAATATGAATATGCAGTGCCGGTAGATACATTAGCCGCTTTAGCAATTTTCGCCATCGTCGTTTTTGCATATCCTATTTTCGAAAAAAGCACGCGTGCAGCCGAAATTATTCGGTCCACTTTGGCTTTAGATCTCGTTTGCTGAGGCACTCGAATCTTTTTTATCTCTTTTTTATTTACAGACATTTTTAATCGGTATTTATTATTCGTCGTAAATTCGCCAAAGGAGAATTATTTCCAAATTCCCAATTAATTAATAATTAATAATATAAAACATGAACATTATATCATATTCATTTTATTGTGTCAATACATGCTATTTCTAATGGACACATCATTCGTAACGGATGGTGAAGCGCAACTCCCCTGCTAATATACAAAATAGAATCTTTGACTTTTATAAACCCTGCCGCGTGAGCACTTCCATGCTTTGAAGGAATAATTAACGGACCAAGCCCGGGTAAGGCGTTTTGTCCTCCGTGCGTATGTCCGCTTAAGACTAATTTTATATTTTTTAGAGGAATTTTATAAATATTGTCCGGCGTGTGGGAAAGTAAAACGACAAATGAATTATCAGGCAAAACGGCAAGTTTGTCCACAATATCATCTTTAATCCACGGTTGTTCAGTTCCGGCAACATAGATTTTTTCGTCGTTAATTTCAACCAACTTAATTTTTCCGTTAAGATGTATAAACCCGATTTCTTCCAGCATATTAACGGTTGTTTTTTCGTGTGTTCTTTTATGCCAAATATCATGATTGCCACAGACAAAAAATATTCCGAATTTTGCTTTCAGTTTGGAGAAAATAGGTTTTAAATATAAAACCATGTCAGCATTTTGAAGAAAATCTCCGGTGAATAATATTAAATCCGCGTTACATTCATTAACAGCAGAAACAATTCTTTCGTAATATTCCGGTGAAATTCTTTTTACAAAATGAATGTCAGTTAGATGAATAATACGCAATCGACTGTTAAATTTTCCGGGAAAAGAAATTTTATAGATGTGCAGATAAAATTCGTTAATTTTGTTACCCGGAATCATTGAAGCAATTTTATAAATATATTTCCAAAAAGATTTTTTTGGAAAATAATTGCCGCAATTAATATTTCTTGTTGATTGATGCCTACAAATCTTGTCGATTGAACGCACTTTAAACTTTTTAATTATTTTTCTTCGGACAAGTTCACCTGAAAAAGCTATAAAACCTATTAAAATGAAAATGAAAGAATAAAAATTATGATTTAATATTTCCCGAAAATTAAATGATATTAATCCGGAAACAGAAAAATTTAATTCTAAAAACCAAAATACAAAAAGAAATGGTGTGAGAAATAAAAACACACCGCCAAATATTGTTAAACTTATCCACCTGTCAGATAACGCCGCAAGCCGGTTTAACAATCTGCATAAAATATACAGCCACCCGATTGAACTGATGATAAGAATGATTATTAGAACTATCATTTGTAATGAAAAATGCCCCGATAATCCATCGGGGCAATAGTTATATCTTAAATACTATCCCGCATGCACCGAGCACCTTGCGAAATATATTTATTCCGTTCGATAAGGTACAAAAAGCTTTTGGCCGGGCGTTAAATGCGTTTCGTCATTGATTTTTGGATTAGTGTTTAAAATATCCTGAACACTCACCTTGTAATCACGAGCAATCTTCCATAGCGTTTCTCCCGGCGCAACAATATGTTCATATCCTTGATTATAATCGATTTTAGAATTTGAAGGCTTACCGGTTCGTTTAATTTTAGTTTTTGGTCTTTTCCAACCGGAACTTTTCTTAGTTGAAGCCGGTGCTTTCTTTGTGGTGGAAGTTGTGCCTGAAGGATAAGCGGAATTCAAAATTTTGATTTGCTTTTCTATTCGCTCAATTTTGTCCATACAGGCGTTTAATTGAACTCTCATTGATTTTACTTCCTGCCCGCTTATCGACAAATCTTCCATAACTTTTTGCTGCAATCCTGAATTTTGCGCTTGAATTGCTTTTACCACCTTTGTAAGTTTAGCATTAAGTCTTTCCTGATCACTAATGCTTGACGCCATAATACTTTTGACCGTGGTGTCAATTTCACGCTTTTGACGGTCTTTTAAAGAGCCCAGGGTTCCGCGAAGCTTTGACCAGTTATCCTGAAGCACTTGCTGCATTTGCCCATTTTCCTGTTTCATCTTTTCCAACTGAGTTTGAAGATCATCCTGCGTTTGATTTAAAACTGAGATGCGGTCTTCAAGTGTTCTGGTAGAACTGCGTAACTGGGCAATTTTAACATCCGCAGGATTAATTTCTTCTGTTGTAGCACAACCGAACATTAAAAGACAAATTAAAAATGATATGACATATCTTAACATTTTCTTTCAAAAGTAATTTATTATTCTCCGGCAACGCCAACAAGAAAATGGTCCCGCCTGTTTACCGCCCATGCTTGTTCGTTGTTCCCCGGATCAAAAGGTTTTTCTTCTCCGTAACTGATAGTATATAATCTATTAGGATTTATACTCAAGTCAACAAGAAACTGCCTCGCCGCTCCTGCTCTTCTTGAGCCAAGAGCCATATTGTATTCTTCAGTTCCGCGTTCATCGCAATGCCCTTCAATCTGCAGAACAACCTGAGGATAGTGTTTAAGAAACGCGGCAATTTGCTGTAAAACACCCGCGTCTTCCGGCATGATTGTAGAACTGTTATAAGGAAAATGGATGTCCTGAAGCACCTGCTGAGCCTCACGGTCAATCTCAGGAGGAAGCGAGCCTGAACCCGGCTCAACAAATCTCATTCCTGTACCATCTGCAGCTTTAAGATCGCCGGGAAAAGATTGGTCACCATCAATTCCGCTATCACCGCCAAGTACATCATTATCAATCTGTTCAAGATTAAATGGCTGTCCGTCCATAGCGATACCATCATCCTTTTTCTTAGCGGATTTACATCCAACAAGAGCAATTGCCAACACGGCAAGTAGTAAGATTTTTTTCATTTTTGTCTCCACGTTATTATTCGGTTATATTAAAATTAATTGTCATACGAAATATTTCATTAAGTATTATATCAGAAAAGACAAAATTTGTAAATTCAAAATGACCTTCCAATTACAAATTCCGAAATTTCTGACAGATTACTGTTCTCCCAACCGGCATCAATCAAAGTGTTAATCGCCATAGTCTTATGTTTTTCGGCAATTTCTTTTGCTCCTTCAATCCCAAAAACCGAGACCGCTGTCGTTTTTCCCGCGGCAACGTCTTTTCCAGCTGTTTTTCCAATCATCTCTGATGATTCTGTACAGTCAAGTATGTCGTCAATATACTGAAATGCTAATCCGAGATTTATTCCGAATGTTCTTAAAAATTCTATTTGCTTTTCTGACGCGTTTCCTGCAATACCACCGATAACCACCGCCGCTGTAATTAAATCCGCGGTTTTATGTTGGTGAATAAATCGTAAATTTCCCGCTGACGGAATTGCTCCCGTTACTTCAATATCAACAACCTGTCCGCCGACCATTCCGCAATGTCCTGCGAATTTAGCAAGTTCGAGGGTGATTTCAGAATTTCGGTTCGGATTTGAAGTTTTCGCCTTCGATGCCCATTCAAATGCGAGAGTTAAAAGCGCGTCACCGGCAAGTAGAGCGATTGTTTCACCGAATTTTTTATGACAAGTTGGTTTACCGCGACGAAGATCGTCATCATCCATGCACGGCAAATCATCATGAATTAAGGAATATGAATGAATAAGTTCCACCGCGCATCCCGCCTGCAACACATTATCCACAATTCCGCCAACCGCTTTACACGCGGAAACAGCGAGCAACGACCGCAATTTTTTCCCGCCGCCGAGAACGGCGTATCGCATCGCTTTATGCAAAACTTCAGGCTTCAGGTTTTCCTGCGGCAGTTCTTTATCTAAAAATTCTTCAATTAAAATTTTTTCTTTTTGCATCGGTTGATTCATAGGATTATTAGGTTGTAGCCGCTGCCGTTGGCTGCGGATTCCGGATTACAATCTTTCTTTTATCATCTCCTTCAGAGAAGAATTCTATCCATTTTGTTTTCGGCGGTAATAATTCCGGAAAAAGATCAGCCCATTCAATCACACAAACGCCGGCTTCGTCAGAAATATATTCCTGCCAGCCGATTTGCAAAAGTTCTACCGCGTTTTTAACTCTGTAAAAATCAAAATGATAAACACGAATGATTGCGCCGGACTCATCTTGTGATGATTGATATTCCTGGATAAGCGCGAAAGTAGGGCTGCCCTGAAAATTTTCTTTTGTGGCTGTAAGTTCCTCAATAATACCTTTCGCGAAGCATGTTTTCCCGGTACCAAGGTTACCTTTCAGCGCAAGAATATCGCCCGGTTTCAACTTTTGCGCAAGTCTTTTCGCCGCATTTTTTGTTTCATCAGGTGAATTAGTAATCATTTCTTTCAAAGTTTTAAAGATATTGCTTTTAATATTTCGTGTGCCGCCCGATACCGGAAAATCAGTTTACGTTTCAAAATTTAATTATATTACATTTTGCGGCATAAGTAAAGTTGATTATTCTGGAAAACACCTGATTTTTTAAGCTGCTTGAAAAACGTTGAATTTGTAAATATGCTTATGCTACTGTAAAATAACTGTTTTTTAGATGATTAAGGTTGTACATTAACATAAAAACCTAACACCAAACACTTTTCCGGCTTTGCCGGAATCCGCAGCCAGCGGCAGCGGCTACAACCGAATACGCGCAAGCGCCTCGCGTATGCCGGGACGAATAACGTCCAACACTTCCTCTATATTTTTTTCTGAAATTACAATCTCCAAAAAAAAATGATTTTTTTTGTTATAACTAACGTATTTAATGATGTTTATAAAATCGCTGTTTTGCTATATTCTATGAAATTTGGAGTTTTTAAATTGTTTTGGTATAATTTAAAGATAATAATATATTAAAAAATATAATGATTTTATAAAAATTAATAATGAGTCCTCATTTTAGTACAGATTTACGCTTTTCACAGCAGCAAATTCTTGCTCCGCAATTGCAGCAATCTCTTAAATTGCTGCAAGTTCCTGCTATGGAATTGCAGGCGATGATCGACCGGCAGCTCATTTCAAATCCAACACTCGAACTTTACGATCCGAATAATGAAAGCGATTCGGAAGACATGAAAAGTTTTGACCCTGATATTCAGGATAAAGAAAACGCGAGAGAAGAGCGATCACAAACTTTAACATCTGAAAATAATGACTTGTTAATAAATTCCGATACCGATAATCCCGATAAAGTTTTTGAGAAAGAGCTCGAAACACTGATTTCCGAAGACGAAAATTGGAAATCTTATTATGAATCCGAAGACCTTCCACGCGGAACTGTTAATCGCACGGAATCGGTTTCTTACAATGAACGCAAGCCGAACGATGACAGTGATTACGAATTCAGAATGCAGTCAATTCCGGCATCGCGTTCATTAGTAGATGAACTTCGAGAGCAATATTTAAGTATGGACTTTTCTTTGGAAGACCACGAAATTTTTGAATACATAATCGGAAGTCTTGATAAAAACGGTTTTTTGACTGAAACATCTGAAGAAATTGCTGAAGAAACAGGTTTTCCTTTAAATCACGTTAAAAAAATTATTGATGTATTTAAAAAATTTGATCCTCCCGGAATTGGCGCGGAAGACTTGCGCGAATGTTTATTAATTCAACTTGAACGGGAAAATAAAAAAAATACACAGGCATATGTGCTAATAGATGAATATTTTGATGAACTGCTGCACAACCGGCGTGAGCGTATCGCTAAGGGATTAAAAATCACAAATGAATCACTTGAAAAAATAATAGAAGAAATTGGTCATTTAGACCCCAAGCCGGGACGCGATTTATCTACAGGTTCGGCTATAGTAATAAAGCCTGATATCATTGTTACTCCGCGTGAAGATGGCGATTATGATGTGATTACGAATGATAATTTGCTGCCGTATATTCGAATAAATCCCAAAATAAAAAATTATGTGAAAAAGAAAGCCTTTAATAAAAAGGAATTAAGTGAATTACGAAATGAAATTCGTGAAGGTGAAAGCTTTATAAATAATCTTCAATTCAGAAAACGCACCGTTCTCGCTGTTGCTGAAGCGATAGTAGAAGCACAAAAAGACTTTTTATTGGAAGGCCCTATGGCTTTAAAACCTCTTTGTATGAAAGAAATTGCCGATAAAGTCGGCGTTCATGAAGCCACTGTAAGCCGAACTGTAAATGATAAATATATGGATACACCACAGGGAATTTATGAAATGCGATACTTCTTCAGCTCTCATGTTGAAAACTCGGACGGGGAAGATATTTCAACAAACGCTATAAAAGCAAAGCTTAAGGAAATAATTAAAAATGAAGATAAAAAGAAACCTCTTAGTGATGCTAAATTGGCTGAATTATTAAAAATGGCCGGATATCCGGTTGCCCGCCGAACAGTTGTAAAATATCGTAAAGCGCTTGGAATTCTTAACACACGCCAAAGAAAAATTTTTGTATAAAATTATTTAATTTTCCACTTCTTTAAAAATATTAATGAAATTTTTCGTAAAAAAATATGCCTTCTTTCCTTTTGCATTGATATTGCTGCTGCTAATGTCTGTTAAACTGTTTGGCGTGACCAAACTTTCACCTGAAATCACAGAACAAATTCATTCCGGTATTAATCAATTTTATGATTTGAATTTTGAAAAGGCGGAAGGAATTTTCACACAAATTTCTTCAACAATAAGTAATCATCCTATTGGATATGTTTATCTCGCTTTAACTTCTATCGGCAGTTCATTAATTAAAGGTCCCACAGAGGAAAATACCTTGCGGTTTCATGCTTATACCGACTTAGCCGTAAAGTGCGCATTGCGATCTAAAAGTTCAGAAAAAGCGCCATGGAATTTGTATTATTCCGGAGTGGCATTTATATTAAAATCTTATTCTGAAAGCAAACAGCAGAATTATATTGATTCGTTAAGATGGCTTAAACGCGGTGTTTCTCTTATTAACCGATCGTGCAAAAATAATAAAACAAGTGCAGACGCTAAAATGCTTCTTGGAGCATATCAATATTTTACTTCTCGTATGCCATGGTATTTTAGATTTTTCGCTTCTCTGCTTGTTGAACCGGCAAATCAAAATGTTGGAATTGAAAATCTTGAATATGCGGTATCCCGTTCCAAATTTGGAAAAATTGAATCGGAAATGCTTCTCTCAATCGCGTATTCATGGAATAATCAGTATTACACCGCTTTAGATTTTGCCGATAAACTATTAATAGAACATCCGGAGAATTATTGTTTTGGGTTGTTAAAACAAGAAATTTTTTTACGGCAGCGGAAATATAATAACGCGCTAAACTGCGCTACAAATCAACTTCTTAGAATTGAGTATGACAAAAGACGCGAAATAAATGGACTCGCCGCTAATCAATATTACATCCTTGGACTGATTTATACTAAAACAAAAAACTACGATGAGGCATTAAGAAATTTCGCCTTTGCATTCAGCTTCGCTGAAAATAAACCTTGCCTTAAAGCTTGGGCTATTCTTCGGCAAGGTACTGTTTATGATTTAAAAAAGCAACATTCACGGGCGCGTGACTGCTATGAAGTGGTTAAAACTATTCATCACGAATCCGATTTGCTTGATGCTTACGGCCAAAAGTTCGCTTCGATACCTTATCGCGGAGAATCGCTTGAATAAATTATGAAAAACAAAATTATTACAAGCAGGTCGAATATTTATGTGAAAAAAATCTTCTCTCTCCTAAATAAAAAAGGAAGAGAAAATTCCGGCTTGTTTTGGGCAGAAGGAACTAAATCGGTCGATGCCGCGCTAAACTCAAATAAATTTGAGGTTTGTGACATTATTGTTAAAAATGATGTTGACGGCGATGCAGCAAAACTTTCGAAACTTGCCGAAGCAAAAGGATATAATGTAACCATTTTTAATAGTGATTGCTTTAATAAAATTTCCGCACTGCGACACCCTGAAGGAATCGGTGTGGTGGCAAAAATAAATCTTAATGCTGAACTACCCGAAAAAATCGAAAAACCAATAACAATATTATGGCAGCTTGGCAATCCGGGAAATCAGGGGGCAATAATCAGATCGGCTGCCGCCTTTGGCTGCGATACTGTTATTCTCGTTGATCCGTGCGTTGATGAATATCATCCGATGTGCATCAGAGCAACATCGGGAGCATTTTTTGCCATTGATGTTTTAAAGTGTAATGTAGAAAATATTATTCCGTGGCTTGAAAACCAAAAAGAGAATGTTATAATCTTAACACCCGACGGAAAAAATAAAATTAATACTGTAAAATTTCCCGCCGGTAAAATTTTAATTATCGGAAATGAACCGCACGGAATATCAGAAAAACTAAAAAATTTATTTGATACTGCGGCAATTAAAATGAACCCTAATGTTGAATCGCTTAACACAAGTTGCGCGGCATCAATTGCAATGTACGAACTTTGGGGAAGTAAAAATCGGTAAGCAATATTCGGTTATCGGTATTCGGTGTTCAGTATTCGGAACTCGTAACTAATAAAATAACAATTAACGAATAATAATTAACAAATAACAATTAACATCATGCCAGCACTACATCACGGGATACACATATTAGAAATTCCCGATTCAACAATGAGAGAACAATTAATGCAATCGCCGGTAATTCAGCAGGCCGTAATAATGGAAATGGATAATACCCATTGGCTAATAGACGGACAATATATTTCTAACGTAGAAAAATTACTTGCTAAAACCGGTATATCATTTAAGGTAAAAACCCATGACGAGTGAACTAATAATACAAAACCT
>QMOL01000009.1 GCA_003648225.1 Chlamydiota bacterium | reverse complement strand
TGAAACGTGGTCGTATATTGCGAAGAATACTCCACTAAATGGAGTGGCTTATTTTATGATTGGCAATAATCAATTAGAATCCATAAGGAATACACAATTTGCACTTAAAATATTTTATAAAAGACCTGACATAAAATGCATTTTTCCCAAAAAAATAACTGATTTGAATGTTTCTGGTTTGCTATGTGTCACCGATATGAAAAGACCACCATCTTTTAATTATTTACGCATTGTTGCTAATGAATCAGCACATGCATCTTTCTTTAATTACATTCAACCTAAATTGCATTTGCAAAAAGTTTGGAACGCTATTTATTCAACCCCAATAATTTATGTAACAAATCATTGGGCGGTTCCGCAATATAAATCTAAATATGGAGTTCCTGAACTCTGGAACTTGAAAAAAGGCGCTTATGAATTTGGTTGGAATGTCTATTGTTTTAACGGGAAAACAATAGATATGAAATTAACAAAAAAATTGCAAACTAATCGTTTGAAAAATAGTGACTTTCTTAATGAATTGGCAAACTGGTCTTATTGGAATCAAGGGAAAAATTATAAAAAAAATATAAAAGTAGTCAAAACAGATAGCAAGCTTGGAATAATAAATGCCGTTAGAATCGAAAACCCAATGAAAAAACTGGTCGGAATTCAACAGCATGTGAGTGTGAAATCAAACACAGTTTATCGATTAAGTGGAACCGTGCGATCAACTGCAACAAATAAAAATGATATTATTTTCGGTGGTCGAATAGGTTTTTATCTTCCAGGTCAAAAAGAAAAACAAATCGTCTGGATGAGTGAATACAATCATTGGTGGAAAAAAGAACTCATCTTCACAAATCAGGTTACTGATACAGCCACTGTTTATATCCACATGGGGTATGGGGGAGTAGCAAGCACCGGCGAATTCACAAACATCTCCTTGGAAAGGTTGGGGAACTAACCGGTAGTACTTGGAACTTTGGACTTTGTTCTTGGTAAGTTACGAGTTGCGAGATTATTGTTCTTTACTTGGGGAGAAACATGGGGTCAGGTTCACAATCCCGATTCATCGGGGAACTCACTCTTCTCACTCTTCCATTTACATTTTCTCTTAATTTTGTTACAATAATAACATGGCTAGACCTTTAAGAATTTAAGCAGATTAGTTAGTAAAAAAAAGAACTTATATTAATAATGGACAAAAATAAAGAAAAAATATATCGACAATTGATGTGGGATTATAATATTTCTCCAGAAGAAGTTGATAAACTCATAAAAGGCGAAGCCAAATTTGCAGGTCATTACGATATTAACAACCTTTTCAGGAAAATGCTTGAAAGCTTTCCTTGGTTTATTATTTTACAGATATTTGAAATAGATGTAATTCAAAAATTACTAACTGATAAAACTATTAATAAATTAAGAATGCCTGACTTAAGAAATAAATATAAATATGTCAAAAATAGATTACAAGAAATTATACCTACTCCAAAATAAATTCCTTGATTTTTGGAATGAATTAAATTTGCCTTTTTATTTAACTGGCGGGACTGCTCTCGGACGGTTTTATTTAAATCATCGTTATAGCGAAGATCTTGATTTTTTTGTAAATCAAGACCAAAAATTTAATGAATATATCAATTTCCTTGCAAGAAAATTGGAAGACAAATTTATCGTTGATAAAAAAATGACTTTGAATTATGAAAGTTTTGCACGCTTTTATATTAACCAAAACAATACTACTCTAAAAATTGAATTTGTTAATGATATAAAATATCGTTCAGGCCAGACAAACAATATTTATTTTGGCAAAATTGATACCCCTCTTAATATTTTATCAAACAAAATTTCTACAATTGTAAATAGGGATGAACCAAAAGACATTTTTGATATTGTGTACTTATCTTTAAATTATAAATTTAATTGGAGAACAGTTTTCTTTGAAACAAAAGAAAAAAATATTATTAACGAAATTGATGTCGAGAAAAGAATTAACAGTTTTCCTATTTCTCTTTTTGATAAAGTTGATTGGTTTATTCGAAAACCGGATTGTGCGATTTTTTCTAAACACATTAAGCAAATTGCGGATGATTTTATTACCGGTTCTGATAATTCTATTTGTAATACTAATATCAAGATTGAAAATGCAAAAGTAATTAAAATTGATTAAAAATTATGTCCTTTAAAATCCCATT
Organism: Chlamydiota bacterium; assembly: GCA_003648225.1. GTDB lineage: Bacteria > Auribacterota > UBA3054 > UBA3054 > B51-G9 > B51-G9. Next base: position 22,536 of record QMOL01000009.1, on the reverse strand, counting down.
ATTCGATTTGAATTATGATACCGCTGAAGAAAACGCAGTTATTAATACCCTGCACTCAAAATGGATATCAATGGGTGAAAATGTCGCTCAAGCGAAACATGGGGTCAGGTTCGCAATCCCGATTCATCGGAGAACTCACTCATCTTACTCCTGAATTTGACAGAAGCGAAAGAAGGGGTGAAGAAAGAAAGAAAAAATCGAAAACCCAATGAAAAAACTGGTCGGCATTCAGCAAAGAGTTCGTGTGGTCTCAAATGTAGTTTATAAATTGAGTGGTATCGCACGATCAACAGCAGCCAAGAACAATAAAATTATCTTCGGCGGTCGAATTGGCTTTTTCCTTCCACCACAAAAAGAAAAACAGATTGTTTGGATGTCGGAATACAATCATTGGTGGAAAAAAGAACTAATTTTCACCAATCAAGTTACCGGAATGGCAACAGTTTATGTTCACATGGGTTACGGGGGAGTGGCGTCAACCGGCGAATTCACAAACATCCGCCTCGAAAAATTACAGTAGATAATAATATCTACTCACAAACAGAGCCGACCCCGACAATTGGTCAATTGATAATTAATTTTCACAGTTGGCTTGACATTTTTCAACAGTTGTGATAATATTTCTGTTAATAACAAAATAATGTGATATGTGGAAATAAATGAATTATCGCAAGTTTAAAGAATTATTTCGAAAATATCCTTTTTTTAGAAGCAGTATCTTTGAACAAATTTCAAATAATCCTAATGTTATTCGAAATCAAGTTACCGGTTGGATTAAAAAAGGATATGTTGTTCCTTTGAAAAGAGGGGTATATACCCTCAATGACACTGAGGGTAGGGCGTCTTTTTCTATATACTTATTATCAAATATTTTATATTCTCCCTCTTATATTAGTCTCGAAACTGCACTCGATTTTTATGGAATTATTCCCGAAAGTGTAGTTGATATTACAGCAGTAACAACAAAAAAGACTGCGGATTTTTCTAATAAATATGGGGTTTTTCGTTATTATAGTATCATTAAAAATTTATTTGATGATTTTATTACTGTTAAAGACGAATTTGATAACACTTTTTTTATCGCTTCGCCCGAAAGGGCAATGATTGATTTTTTTTATTACAGAATGAAAAATATCGATGTAAAAAATATTGATATTTTCGATCTGTCATATAGATTCCAAAATGTCGAAATGATGGATTTGAAAAAGATAATCAGCATTGCTGAAAAATTTAATAATAATCGTGTAAAATCTATTACAAATTTATTTGTTGGCTATTGCAAGGAATATCATGGAATTTATTAAAAATAAAATAAAAAAATTAAATGGTGATTCAAAATTCAAACGGCAGTTCTTGCGCGAATATTTGCAATTGCTAATACTAAAAATCATAGATGAAAAAAAATACTTTGCTCAACTTGCATTTGTTGGCGGAACCGCATTGCGTTTGATACACGGGTTAGAACGCTTCTCTGAAGATTTAGACTTTTCATTAATGCACAAAAAAAAATTCGATTTTAATAATTTAATGACACAAATTCATAATGAACTTGTGAATTATAATTTAAATGTTGAATGCGTGTCAAAAAAGGATAAAAATGTCGCTGCCGGATTTGTAAAGTTTAATAATTTACTGTCAGATACTAACTTGGCAATTCATCCCAAACAGAAATTATCAATCAAATTGGAGGTGGATCAAAAACCACCATTGGGATATAATTGCGAATTAGCTTTAATTAACAATGATTTTATTATTGGAATCAATACTTATGATTTACCTTCATTATTTGCAGGTAAATTACACGCTTTGTTGTTTAGAAAATATACTAAAGGAAGAGATTATTACGATTTGTTATGGTTTTTATCAAAGAAAATATCGCCAAATTATGAATTGCTGAATAATGCTATTTCACAAACGCAATTTGTTGACAATGCTGTAACAAAAACCGATTTACAAAATCGCCTTATTAAAAAGTTGAATGAAACAAACTTTAAAATTGTCGCAAAGGAATTGGAATCCTTTTTGATTGATAAAAATGAACTCCGCTTTGTATCAGAAAAATATCTAACAACTTTAATAAAATCTAATTTATGACTTTTATTTGTATATGAAAAAAATGGTCGGAATTCAGCAGATCGTTAGAATGAATTCTAATGCTGTCTATAGATTGAGTGGAATCGCTCGTTCACTTGGAAATGACAAATTAAAAAACTTCAGTAGACGAATTGCAATCTGGCTCCCTCCGCAAAAAGAAAAACAAATCGTCTGGATGTCGGAATACAATCATTGGTGGAAAAAAGAACTCATCTTCACTAATCAGGTTTCCGGTATTGCAACTGTTTATATCCACATGGGGTATGGGGGAGTAGCAAGCACCGGCGAATTCACCAACATCTCCTTGGAAAGGTTGGGGAACTAACCGGTAGTACTTGGAACTTTGGACTTTGTTCTTGGTAAGTTACGAGTTGCGAGATTATTGTTCTTTACTTGAACATTGATTATTTCTTGTTGAATATTGAATATTTATTAAGCCAATAGAAAGAAACATGGGGTCAGGAACTCACTCATCTCACTCCTGATTCCTGAAATGAAATTTACCTGCTCTAAAATACAATAAAAATATGAAAAAATTTATCTTAATTACTATTGCATGTTTTATTATTGCTGCTTTGGCATTGCTCTGGTGGAGATACGTTCCTCTTACTGACGGAAATTATATCGTTTCAAACAATAAGCTCGCTTGGCATTTATCTATTAGTAACGGAATTATTAAAACTAAATTCATCGAAAATAAAATCACCGGTGAAAAATTAAAAATTAAGGATAATAGCGAAGATTTTATTTTTAGAGTTGGACATGCAAATACTATCGGCTGGCAAAACCATTCTTATATTATAAAAGATGCTATTACAGTTACCCCGGAACTGTGTCGGTCGGTTAGACTCATTCGTGGATGGCAAACATGGAAATTTGTTTTTTATCAACCAACAATGAAATGTAATGTGTATTTGATTTTTTCCACGAAGAGAAATGAACCGTGGATTAGAAGAAAAATTGAATTACAATCTTGTGACCCAAATGTCACTCTTGCAACTGATCAGGCAGCTTATCATGTCCAATGGAATGTTTCTGCTAAACCGAAACTCGGTGGGAAGGGTCAGCCATTATTTTTGGACGATAAATGGTTTGTCGGACTTGAACATCCCTGGTCAAGAAATTTTTACGAAAACGGTAAAGTTATTTTAAAACAGTTTCCTGGCTATCGTTTTAATTCTAAACCTTTAGCTTTACAGAGCATGGTCGTTGGCGGCGGCGAAAATATTCCGGTTAGAAAAATTATGGATGATTATGTTAACTCAATTCGTCGTCCACCTCGTTCATTATCTCTTTATAATACCTGGTGTGATTTAAGAGCGGATAATCTTACAGAAAAAAATATGACTAAGTCAGCAAAAGAAATAAAAAATGCTTTGGCTCCTTATGATACTTCACTCGATGTTTTTGCCGTTGATGACGGATGGTTTAACCCTCGCTCAATTTGGGCAGCTGATAAAAAGAAACTCCCTAATGGATTTTTAGGTTTGTACGAAGCAATTAATAGTCAAAATATGAAACTTGGATTGTGGTTGCCGATTAGCGGGCATAGTTTGGATACTTCCTGGGGAGTTAAACAGGGAATTCAACCGGCTCATAAAAGGTTTTACTGTATGTCTGACGAGAAATATAATAAACGGTTGCGTAATCAACTTAAAAAAATAATTAAAGAAGGTAAAATCAGCTATTTTAAACACGATTTTAATTATTTCGGTTGCGGACATAATGTGCATGGGCATTTTCCTACTATGGAACAAAGCACGGAAGCAAATGTTGATGCTTTAATTTCTGTATTGAAAATGGAAACAAAAATAAATCCAAATATTTTTCTTGCTATTACTACAGGTATCTGGCCCAGTCCATGGTGGCTTCCTTACATCGATACGATCTGGATGGGGGGCGGTGATCACGCGTACAATAAAAAAATACCGGCTACTTATGGCAGTGATTTTGAAATGAATTATCGCGATGACGCTCTCTACAAAATCGTGGTCGAAAAAGGTGAAATATTCCCGCTGTCAGCTTTGATGACTCACGGTATCGTTGACGGTACTCATGTAGCTTATCCCGTGAAATATGAGACGAATGAAGGATGGGCAAATTATGTTATGAATTATTTCGGGCGTGGTACTTTAATGCGTGAACTTTATATCACTCCTTCAAATCTAACAAAAAAAAGATGGGAAATTATGGCTCGGGCGCTGCGATGGGCGAAATCTCTTGATAATTGTATGGTAAGTTCACACTTTTTTCTTGGCAATCCTATAAAAATGGAACTCTTTGGCTACACAGGAGAAAAAAACAACCATAGATATGTTAGCGTTAGAAATCCGCAGTTGACTAATATTAATGTGATAGCTTCACAACTTATCATCACCAACGGTATCTGTGAAATTGTTTATCCTTATCATAAATTTATTATACCGGAAAAAAATACAAAAATTTCTTTTCCGGGTGAATGTGTTTGGCAGGCGGAAACTTATCCAATTAAGAATCTAAAACTACCGGCTCCGATTAATGTTCGTTCTGAGCTTATTGAAAGTGGCAACACAGAAACAAAATATAAAATTTCTTATTCAGGTGGTGGAACAACAACCTTTAATGTGATTTCACCTGTTACGATAGGAAATATTTCAGGCGATGGAATTCAATCAACAATAATTGATGACTATAATCAACAAATTACGTTGATTGATAATGGTGTTCCTGCTAATTCAAAAACCAAAATCTCAGGGATTACATTTTTATCTAATGGGGTTTTTAAATGCAATGTTTCTGTACCAAAATCGAAAAAGGTGAAAGTTAAATTATTGCTCGATAAAATTCTTAAAATTAAAAATAGTATGATTAACAAAAAGTCTGTTGGTATGTCGGCTAATAAGGGAGTCGGTTGGGAACTTATTACAATTCCATGCGGAAAGGGGAGTAATAGTATTGTCATAGCTTTTGATATGAAAAATATTCCTGTTAAAAATATTGATTTTAAAACGTATTTATCCGTTGATGAAATACTTCATGATAAAATAATCACTATCAAACATAAAAAAATTAGACCTGTTAATAAATTTGATAAACCATATCCGCTAATGCAAAACTTAGTGAGAAAAGTATCAGAAAAATATGAAAACTAAATTGTTTATAATATTGTTCGTAATATTAATAATTACAGCCCTTTTCGGATGGCGATACTACTATCTACCAAATGTCGTTATGGCTAAACGAACACCTGTAGGTCAAAAAACTAAAATAAGTTCATCTTCCTATAAAAAATTAATAGATAGAGTGGAATCATCAACTGTAATTAATATGCGAACAGAACCGGAAATTGTTGAAAAACCAAATATGCTTAAAAATGGTTCTTTTAATGAAAAGTTGAAAAACTGGCAGTTATGGCATTCAGCTAAATCTCTTTCTAATACTGTTAAAATTATAAATGTTTCAGGGAAAAAATTCAAAAATGCTGTCAGAATAGAAAATCCTATGAAAAAATTGGTCGGTATTCAGCAAATAGTTAGGGTGGTATCTAATACGGTTTATAAATTGAGTGGAATTGCTCGTTCGCTTGGCAATGACAAATCTAAAATCTTCGGCGGGCGAATTGCAATCTGGCTCCCTCCGCAAAAAGAAAAACAAATTGTCTGGATGTCGGAATACGATCATTGGTGGAAAAAAGAGCTCATCTTCACTAATCAGGTTTCTGGTATCGCAACACTTTACGTCCACATGGGGTATGGGAGAGTGGCAAGCACCGGCGAATTCACAAACATCTCCTTAGAAAAATTAGAATAGAAATAGGGTGAGAAAAAATGGGGTCAGGAACTCACTCACTAAACTCACTAAAATACAATAAAAAAATGGAAAAAATTTCTTAATTACTATTGCGTGTATAACGACAACTAGATTTGAAGTAAAGTATATTATTTTATTGCCTACTTTTCTTCTTCCATCATTGCTTTTATTTAAGAAAAAATGTAAAATAGGATGATAATAACAATTTATTCTCCTTGAGTGGATTTACGAGTAATAACCTTCTTTTGACGAATCTATTTCTAATAACTAAAACTAAATACTATGAATACAAAAATCAATGTTACTGTCTGGAATGAGTTCAGACACGAGAAATCTAATGAAGCAGTTAAAAAATTATATCCAAACGGCATGCATGCCGTTATTGCTGCTGCACTTGGAAAAACGGGCGATATGAATCTTCATACTGCAACACTTGATGAACCAGAACACGGCTTAACCGATGACGTTATTAATAAAACAGATGTATTAATTTGGTGGGGGCACATCGCCCATGGCGAAGTAAAAGACGAGATAGTAAAGAAAGTTCAAAAGAGGATTCTTGAGGGAATGGGATTGATCGTTCTTCATTCAGGTCATTTCTCAAAAATATTCAGAACTATGCTTGGCACTAACTGCTCGTTGAAATGGCGCGAAGTGGCTGAAAAAGAAAGATTATGGAATATCGAACCCGGTCATCCGATTACTCAGGGAATAGGAAAGTATATCGAATTACCTAACGCGGAAATGTACGGTGAACGTTTCGATATTCCAACTCCTGATAAACTTATTTTTGTTTCTTGGTTCGAAGGCGGAGAAGTCTTTAGAAGCGGCTGCTGCTGGGAACGCGGACATGGAAGAATATTCTATTTTCGCCCGGGTCATGAAACGTATCCTATTTTCTATAATGAAGCAATTATAAAAGTGATTACAAATGCCGTTCGCTGGGCTAAACCACGAGTTATGATTCAGGATGACTGTCCAAATGTCGAACCATTGGAAAAAATATCAGAAAAAGATGTGGACTTCGGCAGCGCGGGTATATTACAGAATTAAGATATTGGTGGATTAATGAATTGACGGATTGAAACCTTCAATCTAAATATAGAATATGCAATATTCAACACGGAATTATCAATTGTCAAGTTAAACATCTTAAACCGCAGTGCGCTGCTATCCTAATGAAAGTATCCGTTATAATCGTAAATTGGAATAGAAAAAAGTTATTGAACGCGTGTCTCGACTCCCTCATCGTGCAGTCATTTAAAAATTTCGAAATTATTGTTGTTGATAACGGTTCGACAGACGGATCAAACGAAATGATTCGCAAAAAGTTCCAACAAATTAAATTAATTGAACTTAGAAAAAATACAGGGTTTTGTTACGCGAATAATATCGGTATTAAAAAAGCCAAAGGAGAATACATCGCCCTTTTAAATAACGATACCGAAGTCGAAACCGACTGGCTTTCGGAATTGGTGAAAACTTTGGATTCAAATTCCAATTATAGTTTTGCATCATCTAAAATGATCTGTATGACCGATAAAACTAAAATTGACCGTGTAGCCGATAGCTTTACAACTTCATGTTTTATGTTCGGACTCGGTTCCGGCGATAATGCCGCAAAAGAATATTTGACTTCATTTGAAATTTTCGGCGTGTGCGGTGGAGCAGCATTCTTTCGCCGTGAAATTTTTGATACTATTGGCTATTTCGATGAACGATATTTTGCCTATCTTGAAGATCTCGATTTGAATTTACGAATGGCTCACGCTGGTTTTAAAGGTATTTATGTCCCTAAAGCAATAGTTTATCACCTCGGCGGAGCAACATCCGACGGAATGAAAAATCCGAGAGTGATACGCAATACGATTAGAAACTTATGGTTTACATTGTCTAAAAATGTACCGGTTTCAGTGGGATTTAAAATCGCGCCCCGAGTTTTAATTTATCATTTTTACTGGATGATAAAATTCAAATGCTTCTGGAAATATATTTTTGCCTGGTTGAGTTATGTGGTTCAGGAACCGCGAGTTTATCCTGACAGATTCAGAATAATGCGCAACAGTGTTTTATCATCAGATGATTTTTACAAAATATTATTGCGGGAGGATAAGCGTGTATTTGATTATCTAAATCGGCAGTCAATAAAAAATACAGGGAAAGAAATTAGTGGATTTTGGAGATGGATTTTCCATCAGTCAGAATAAATTGAGTAAATTGGGGTCAGGCACCAAGCAGTCAAGTGTAGACTTGACCATTAGGGGGTCAGGCACCTATACTGTCCTATCAGTTAAAGCAGAACCGAAAACCAAGCTATGAAAACTAACTCCAAAAGTAAAAAAGCAGGGTGCTTTGCTTATGTATTCATTTTATTTGGAATTCCATTTGCATTAGTTGGAATTTTTCTCGGAATAAAATCTGTTAAAAATTTTTCTGATTCCTATGAAATGAAAAACTGGGAACAAATTCCGTCAGAAATTATTAGTGTAAAACTTAATGAAAATCAATCAGACAAATCAACTACTTATTCTGTTGATGCTGTTTATCAATATCAATTTTCCGGCAAAAATTACAAAGGGTCAAGAATAAACATCACCGGCGGGGGTGAAAGCGGTTCTTATTATCCGACTTTATATAAAAAACTGTCGAAATTTAAAAAATCCAAAAAAAAATATCTATGCTTTGTTAATCCTGGAAATCCTGCTGAATCAATTTTAAATAATAAATTAAGAACAGTAGATATAATTATATTTCCCACAATTGCTGTTTTATTCAGCGGGATTGGTATCGGAATAATCGCTTTCGGAATTTTTAATATAAAAAAAGAAAAGATTTATGTTGCTTTGCAAGAAAAGAATCCTGATAAACCCTGGCTGCAAAAACCGGATTGGGTAAACGGAAAAATAAAATCATCAAACAAAACTATGGTTTATTTTTCCTTATTCTTTTCCCTGTTTTGGAACCTTATTTCATGGCCGATAGCAATCACTTTCACAACTGAAATATTAAAAAATAAAAATTATGAGATGCTTTGGATTCTTCTTTTTCCGGCTGTAGGTATCGGTCTTGTAATCTGGTTTGCTATTTCGTTAATTCGATGGAGAAAATATGGAGAGTCGTTTTTTGTGATGGAATCTGTTCCCGGAGTCATTGGCGGAGTACTTAAAGGGATTATTATTACAAAAGTAAAAATAAGATCCGATTCCAGGTTTGAAGTTGAATTAAATTGTGTAAATAAACATACATCAGGAAGAGGGAAAAATCGCAGAACTTCCGAACGTATTTTATGGCAGAATGTTCTTTTCATAAAACAGGAAGCTATGGAAGGTGATTTAACGCAAACAGCGATTCCTGTTTTATTTAAAATTCCTTTTGAAGTTAGAGAAACAAATGAAGAAAACCCAAGTGATAAAATTATTTGGCGATTGAAAATCAGAGCTGAAGTTCCCGGTGTGGATTATAGCGCTCATTTTGAGATACCTGTTTTTAAAACGAAGGACAGCAGAAAAGATTTTGAAGTTGATGAATCGGTGTTAAATAAATATGTAGAAAAGACTACAGGAGATGCTTTATTAAAATCATCCGGAATTATTTCTGAGAAATTAATAAATGGGGGTGCCAAATTTGTTTTTCCAGCTGCCGGTAAAAAGGCAATTCCATTGCTTTTATTCAATCTCGTTTGGGGTGGTATGGTTATGTTCTTATGGAAAATAAAAAGTCCGCCTATGATGATTAAAATAATTTTCACTGCAGTTCAGCCTTTGCTTATCTATGGTTTTCTTGACCGCCTACTTTATAAAAGTGAAATTGCCGTATCTAAAGGCTCAATTACAATATTGAACGGCTGGATTGGCTTTCGCTCAGAACGTATTGTATTGTCTTCCGATATAGAAGAAATAAAACTTATAAATGAAACGCGATCCGGCCAAAAACTTTCTTCTTCTATTATCGTAATAACAAATTCCGGCAAAAAATTTACTGTAGCGAGACGCATTGCAAATCTTCATCACGCTGAATATATTATTGAAGAAACAAAAAATAAATTAGGTTTATAAGATGTTATATGTCATATGGGGTCAGGCACCAAGTAGTCAAGTGTAGACTTGACCGTTAGGGGGTCAGGCACCGATTTCACCCCGATTTCACCAATTTCAGCTCACGTATTTTCATACAAAGGTTTATTCTTTCTGTAGAGTTACGACCTGGCTTGTTATGTGCGAGCATTTGACGAGAAAATCTCTGAAAGCCGGATATTCGTCAACGCCAATCAATTGTTTTGTTAAAGTAATCTTACTGTTTACATTTAAGATAGAGTCATTAACACCGGCATTAAAAACAAAAGTACCGAATTTAGTATTAAGAGAGCAGGATTTTTCGGCAATATTTACTTTGTATCCATTTGGGATTTTAAATGAATAATCATTAGATTCAGTACTTAATTCTTTTAATTTAAGCGGATATTTTCTAGATTCAAGACCGTGCAAATATTCTTGAGATTCAAATGGAAATGGTAGAGAAAAGGTGATTGAATTGTCGCTTTTATGCCCGAATTGTGCCGCGGAAAACGTCAAATCAATAATAACGGGAGAATGTTTGTGAGCTTTCTGATTTTCAACTTCAAAATCGAGCAGTTTGGCGCTTGGATCTAATTTTCCTACGAGGTAGCTTCCCAAGTCGCGGATTTTAGGAAGATTTTCTAAGATTTGTCGAAAAGTTGCTGCATCGTTTCGTAATAAAACGGCATTAAAAGAACCGGTGAAAGTGCCATTGTCAAGGATTTCACCATTTATATAATTGTATGAACAAGAATTTTCCGGAGGCGCAAGAGGAGTTTTAATAAGTTTATAATCTTTATCATTTATAACAAGTGCTATTACATTTTGATCTTCTGAATGAAGTAAATTGTATTCGCCGAGGCGATAAGTGGGGTCAACAAACATTCCGTTTTTGCCTAATCCGGGAATATAAACGATAGCGTGATTAAAGACGTCGGGGGTAGGAACATTTGTAATTATTTGCCCTTCACTTGCAGTGCGGATTAATGTAGTTGAAGCTGGAATTTTCAAAGATTTCAGCATTTCAACAGTGAGCAGAGCTAAATCTTTACAATCGCCACAACGATTAGCAAGAATATCCGGGATAGAATGTGGTTTAACTTTAGCGATGTTATTTTCATACATTTGTGTGTAACGGAAGTTTTCTGTAATATAATTAAAAATGAGTTCAACTTTTTGAAGATTGGAAGTCGCGTTTCGGGTAATCTTTCTTGCCAGTTTTGTCATATTTTCATCACCTTTAGTGATTTCATTTACCATACCACGCTGCCAAACGACAATCATGTCCCAGTTAGTAATTGTTGATAAAGTAACTCGATTGGCAAGGTCATCGTATGGAGGTGATAATGGTTCAGAGCGATACATAGGAACATTAGTGAAGCTCCATTTTCGCACAAAGCTCGATTCGAAGTTTGATGTTGAACAAGTTATTTCAGCGGGTCGGGTAAAAATGCGGACATTTCTATTAGTGGGCAGAGCAATAGCGAATTCCGCCTTTTCGATTTTGCTTTGATTATAATCAAAGGTATGAGTGATATAAAAGTTTTCGTCCATCCAACTGCTACCGTATCTATCCCACATACATTTGTATTCAATGATATCATCCACCTGTACATTCGGGAATTCAACTTGGCCGCTGTCAAGATGAGTTGCTTCCAGCGTTTTCCCATTTTTTTTATGAGTAACAGCGCGGAGCAGTCGTCCGGATCTTCCGCCCGGCAGGTTAATAGATGAATATTTTTTAACGCCTTTTGGTTGAAGAACTTTACAGATAAGGTGGTACATATGTCTTGAAGAGCCGTCGGCATAGACTTGAACTAAGTACTGTCGGAACAAGATTCTTGATAATTCTTCAACCGAGGATTGTTTAGTGTTTTTATATTTTTCGATCAAATCATTTGATTGTTTTTGTGTAAGACCGAACGCGTCAAAAAAAGCTTTCCCTCTGCCTTCAAGAAAGTCAAGGTACTGTCTTAACCAAAGGTAATCGGGAGAATATTTCAAAGTGTCATGATAAGCGGCAATGGCCTTATCCCGGTCATTCGCCATATTATAAGTATCACCGAGCAGTTTATGAAATCTAAAATTATCAGGAAAGAGTTTTAACGCCTGTTTACAGGTTTTATAACAATTAGTAATATCACGTAAACTTATATATGCTTTTAACTTAAGCCTTAGAACATCAGGATCATAGGGGAAAAGTTTTTTCATAATATTGATTTGATTAAAGAATTCATCAAATCGTGTTTGGTATAAAAATAGTTGTGCGAGATTAAATCTGTCATAGTTATTATTATAATTAAGTTTCAAAGAAGTATTCAAAGCTTTTTCGCTGACTTTTATAAAATCATTTCCGCGTGATGCATTTTCAAGCCAACTGTATGATTTTGCATATTCAGGGAAAAGTTTACATGTTTCTAATGCAAGACGATAAGCATCTTCATCCCAGTCACGCGAATTATAAAGGTCGATTAAATCTAATCTGGCAGAAAAGCAATTTGTATTTATAGAAAGGACTTTATCAAATAATGGCTGAGCTAAATCATAAATTCTTCTATCCGCAAAATGATCACCAATATCGCACAACGCTTTTACAGCAAGAGGGTCGCAAGCGAAAGACATGCGATAAGCCGCAACGGCTTGTGAATCGGAATCTTTGTAAGCGTAGCATCTACCGAGAAAATACATATCAATAGCACCGGCTGCGCCGCCGTTCATAAGTCGTTCAAGTTGTTTTATCGCTTTATCATAGACACGTGTAACGCGATAATATTTTGCAAGTGTTACATTAGCGTAAAGACTGTTACTATTTGTTTTACATATACTTTCCCAGTATTCAACGCCTGGAGAATGAAGCGGCTTTGGCCAGGCATTTGTTTCAATACATTTTAATGGGACAGTCAAGTCATCAGGCTGAATATTTTTTAAGAATAAAGGTAAATTGTCGATTGTGGTCAGCCTTGCGAAAAAGTCGCTATCATTGTTTTTCATACACAGTTTTAAAACACAAAAATTTGTGCCGGCTTTCAGTTTGATGGGAATTCGATACATATAACTTTGATAAGCACAATATTTTTCATATTCCGCAGTGGGAATGCCGTTTAGCCACATACGGAAAGTACCCGGAAACGATAAATGAATCACGGCTGATGTTTGTTGTGGAGCAATTATACCCGTTCTTAGGTAAACGGTAATCCATTTTGCCGGTCGAATGAATTGGAAATTAATATTTCCATATTTAGCGAATGGAATTGCTGAGCGCCAATTAACTTTCCATTCTTTACCTTTATAATTATTATCAAGAGAGATATTTTCTTCCGGCGGGAAATTTTTTTTAAGACCTGTACGTTCGTTATTATCAAAACCGCCGACAATCATCCAATTAGTCAGCGGAGCGAGATTAATCAAATATTTTTCTCCTTTTTTTATTTTACCAAGAGCAAACATTTTATTTCCGAGATAATCGTTAATTAATAAACGTAGATAATTGTTTGAAATTCCCGGAAGTATTTTCTTTAAATATTTAATTTCATTTATTGTGTCGGCCTTACTTCCATAAGGTTTTGATAATCTTCGCAAAGCGTATTCTGACTCACGGTTATTTTGTACGGCAGAAAGGAAATATTTTTTCGCTTTAGAATCTTCACCACGCACAGAATAGATATCACCAAGCGCGAGGAGTGCCGGAACATAGTTTTCAGTTACGGCGAGGGCATTACTGAAGCAATTAACGGCCAGTTCGGCATTTGTTTTAATATTGTATGCATGGAGTCCTTTATCGAACCAATCTTTTGCGGAAAGTTTTTGATTAGTTTGAGCATAGGAGATAAACGTAAATAGTATTAAGAAAAAATTGATTGATTTTTTTAAATAATTCATATTTTGATTTCGCTGTATTTGTTAAATTTTCTCTTTGGTTTTAATTTACGCTATTAATGAAGATTTGCTCGAAGTTTTTTCCGATCACGGAGAGGTTTAACATGAATTGCAATGCATATTTTAGGCAAAAGCAATTTTCGTTAGAAAGATTTGGTCCTAACAAAGTAACGCTTTATGTTCATATCAACCGACATTTTGGTTAATTGTTCTTTTTGAGCAAATTGATTTAACGTAACACAGCGCCTGTGTTCGCGCTGGTAGCCATTCTTTGATATCTTCCCATCCAGCCGTAATCGAGGCGTTTTTCCGGTGGTTTCCATTCATCTTTTCTTTTAGCCATTTCGTCATTGGAAATTTTAACTTCCAATTTTTGCTCGGGAATATTTATTGAAATTATGTCACCTTCTTTTATTAACCCAATAGGGCCGCCTGCTGCGGCTTCGGGAGATATATGGCCGATACACGCGCCGTGAGTGCCGCCTGAGAATCTTCCATCGGTAATCAGTGCGACTTTATCGCCGAGATTTTGTCCCATAATATATGAAGTTGGAGCGAGCATTTCCTGCATTCCGGGCCCGCCGCAAGGTCCTTCGTATCTTATGACAACGACATCGCCTTCTTTAACTTTCCCAGCAAGGATTCCTTCACAGGCATCTTCTTGTGAGTTAAAGATAACGGCGGGTCCTTCATGGACGAGCATTTTAGGATCTACACCGGCGGATTTCACTACTGAACCGTCCGGAGCAAGGTTACCGTATAAGATTGTCAATCCGCCTGTTTTACTGTAAGCATTATTGATTTCGCGGATACATTCTTTATCTTTAGAATTACATCCGGCGACATTTTCACCGATAGTTTTTCCGGTTACTGTCAGACAATCTGTATTCAACAAATCGTCAATTTTACTTATTTCATAAAGAATAGCTGAAATTCCGCCTGCATTATCAACATCTTCCATATGGTAATTTGATGACGGGCTAACTTTACAAATATTTGGAGTTTTTTTGGACAATTCATTAATTCTTGACAAGTCGAAATCTATTCCGGCCGAATTCGCGATAGCGAGGGTATGCAGAACAGTATTAGTTGAGCCGCCCATAGCCATATCGAGAATCAAAGCATTATCAAAAGATTTTTTTGTAACAATATCTTTAGGACAAATATTATTTTTAATTAAATTCATAAGCATATGAGCACCACTTTTCCATAGATTTTTTCTGCGCTCATCAAGAGCGAGGATAGTTCCGTTACCGGAAGGTGCTAAACCAAGGGCTTCGCACAAACAATTCATCGAATTAGCAGTAAACATACCTGAACAGGAGCCTGCCCCCGGGCACGCGCATGATTCAATTTCATCAAGTTGTTTTTCGTTGATTGTTCCTGCTTTATATTCTGCAACTCCTTCAAACACGCTTACGAGATCAACGGTTTTTCCTGAAGAAATTTTCCCTGCTTTCATTGGTCCGCCGCTAACGAATATTGACGGGATATTGCAGCGCATAACGCCCATAAGCATTCCGGGAATAATTTTATCACAATTCGGAATACAGTAAACACCGTCAAAGCAATGAGCACGGAGCATTGTTTCCACGCTATCAGCGATGAGTTCGCGGCTTGCAAGAGAATATTTCATACCGGTATGTCCCATTGCAATTCCGTCGCAGATGCCGATAACATTGAATTCAAAAGGAACGCCGCCGGCTTCTCTTATTTCCTGTTTTACGAGTTCGGCTACTTTATTCAAATGAATATGCCCGGGGATAATTTCATTAAAAGAATTACATACGGCAATAAACGGTTTACCGACATCTTCTTTTTTTAATCCGCAAGCTTTTAACAAACTTCTGTGTGGTGCTCTTTCGAGCCCTGCTTTAACAGTATCACTTCTCATTTTACAACCTCGATTTTATATTAAAGTATTTAGATTTATTTCTGCTAAAAAGTATATCAAACAATGGTTTTGCTGTCAAATGTCAAACCAATCTATCCTTTCATCTTTCCTAAACCATGTGAGTTGATGTTTCGCGAATCGACGTGTGTTTCTTTTTATTAATTCTATCGCGCGCTCGAGTGAAAATTCTCCGTTAAGATATGAGAGAAGTTCTTTATAGCCGATTGCCTGAGCCGCGGTTTTGTTTTTTTCAATACCAAGAGATTTCAGCTTTTTAACTTCGTCAACCAAGCCGGAATCAATCATTTTATCTACTCGTTCCTCAATTCTTTTATAAAGCAATTCGCGAGGCATAGTTAAACCGATAAGTCTATATTCCGTATTTTTATTTTCCCATTGCGTTTGCTGTTCAGAAATAGGTTTTCCGGTTAATCTGTAAACTTCAATTGCTCTCACAATTCTGAACAAATCATTCGGGTGGATTTTTTTCGCGGTAATCGGATCGACAGGGGAGAGAAGTTCGCGATGAAGAAATTCACTTCCTCTTTCATTTGCGATGGCAATAAGTTCCTCACGGAGTTCAGGGGAAGATTTTGGTCCTTCAAATAGCCCGTCAACAAACGCTTTAATGTACATTGCGGTTCCGCCGACAAAAATAGGTAAAGCGTTGCGATTTAAGATCTCACTTTCAATTCTTTTTGCTTTATCGATGAAAGATGCAACATTCGATTTTTCGCTCAACGGTTGACAGTCAATTAAATAGTGGGGGACAACTGCCAATTCTTCAGCGGAAGGTTTAGCTGTACCGATATCCATACCTTTATAAATCTGCATAGAGTCGAGGGAAACTATTTCGCCGTTAAGCTTTTTGGCAAGAATAATTCCGAGCGAGGATTTACCAACAGAAGTAGGACCCAGAATAATGAGTTTTCGGTCATTGTTATTTTGGGAAATAAGAATAGCTGCTTTTTCAATATTTTTTTTAATTTCTTGATCGGTCATATTGATTATTTCTCGATAATTCCCAAGAGTCTGCGCTTACTATCTGTTAAAGGGTGGAGCGGGTGACCGGAGTCGAACCGGCGACGTTCAGCTTGGGAAGCTGACATTCTACCACTGAATTACACCCGCGATTAAAATATAATATAATTATTATATCAATAAGAACAAAAAAATACAAAGCAGATTAGCATCTCGATACCTGAGACTGAATCACGGGGGAGTGAAAAAATGATAGATTTTATCATTTGTTTTGTTACAAAAGTATCGGAGTGCATTAAATGGTTTTATAAAAATAATGTTAGCAACCCATTTGATTTTTTGCAGTTGTTATAATATAATTTAAATAAGTAGGTTAGAAAATGTTAAGTATCTTAAAATACTTGTCAAACACATAAATAAACAAATAATTATGATATTTTTAATAACCTTATTTTTGTTAATTACATTTTCTTTTAATATTTACGCAGAATTAACTCTTCCGGCTGTAATTAACAACAATAGTGAGATAATTGTCTTGGATATTGGGCGGAATGTTCTCTGGAAACTATTCCGGAATTGACAGCAGTCGGCATGCCTGCTTCTTCATTTAGAACAGATAATTGGAAATAATTTACTTTTTTTAACAAAACAATTTTTAACCGACTTATGAAAATAAGATTTCAGCTTCTTATCACATTTTTATTACTTTTTGTTAATTTTTCTTGTGTCGGTAAAAGTGGCAAAGTCGGTAACTCATTGTTAAAAATAAAAAGAATTGATAACATTGTGCCTGCTTGGGCGGGTCACCCTGCGGGTTTTGATATCGTAGTGGTGAACAACAAACAATTTATCGCTTTTTATGATCCTTACCGGCAATTAACTCTTGGGGTTCGTACTATCTCCTCAACAAACTGGTTATTCGTAAAGCTAAATGAATTTGTTCATCCAACCGATTCTCATAACTATATCAATATGGCAATTGACCGGGATGGCTGTATTCACCTTTCCGCGAATATGCATGTTGGACATTTGAATTACTGGCGTACGACAAATTCATATGATATATCTTCTTGCGTAAGACTCAACAAAATGACGGGAGTGCAGGAAGAGAGGTGCACGTATCCAATATTTTTCAAAGATTCATCCGGTAATTTATTATTCAAATATCGACATGGTCAAAGTGGTTCAGGGAATGAAATAATTAACATTTATAATGAAAAAACGCGAACTTGGTCGAGATTTAATAAAAAATCCGTTAATACAAATATAAAAAATAAGGAATCAAAACGCGATCTTCCTTTGCTGGACGGCGGTGGCGCAATGAACGCTTATCAAGCCGGGCCAGTAAAAGGGTCTGACGGATATTATCATCTTGCCTGGGTATGGCGCGATACTCCCGACTGCCGCTCAAATCACGATGTCCAATATGCCCGCAGTACAGACATGAAACATTGGGAAGACAGTTATGGAAATGTCTTTAACCTTCCGCTTACAATAACAAATTCAGAAACAGTAGATTCAGTAAAAATATATGGAGGAATGTTAAATTCTTTAAAAATAGGTTTTGATTCACAAAAGCGCTGTATATTAAAATATTTTAAATTTGATAAAGACGGAAACACTCAAATTTACGCTGCGCGACGCGAAGCAACAGGATGGAAAATCTACCAAATTACAGATTGGACAAACCGATGGGATTTCCACGGTGGCGGATCAATTGACAGCATGATTGGAAACGGTGGTATTAATTATAATCCTCGCTACGGTTTAGTTTGTTTTTTTAAGAACAGGTTTTTATATAAAAATATTGCTTACGCTTATATTCTTGATGAAACAACTATGCTTCCGAAATACGCGCCCATTTGCAGGTCGCCGGATTTCACTTCTTATATTCATTCAGATATTTCTAATATGCAGGTTAATCTTTCAGGATGCGGAAGTTATTTTCTTAATTGGGAAACTTTTCCAAATGCGCGTGACAAAGGATTTGCGTCTGAAGTGCCAACCAATCTAATGCTTCGGATGCTCAAATTGGAATGGGAAAAATTCAGTAAAATAAACAAAAAGCCTTATAAACCTGTTAGCGATATAAATTCATCTTACAAATGTTTCTTCAGTAAATTTAATTTTAAGCGGGATAACTCTTCGATTTTAAAAAGCGCTAAAACCAATGCGACTAAAGGGAATTATAAACAAGCGGTTGCCGATTTGCGTCGGTTTTTTGCGTTAAAACCTTGTTCTGTTGACACAAACATAGACGATGCGTTAGTTGTTCAGTATAAAAATCATACTTTTAATTTTAAAATAGATGGAAAATCAATAAAAAGAACACTTTTGTTTAATATTGATACTTGGCACGCGACTGCGGAAAACAAAGAATATATTCTAACAAATTGGAGCGTTGTTAATCATCTCTCAATGAAAACGCGGCAAATAAATTCTAATGAATTAAGTAAAATCCAGCCGTTTGAATTAATAATGCCTAAATGGTATTATGAGTTGAACCGGCTTCCGCACTTAATATATTTTGCGAAAGAATATGCAAAGAATCATAATCATTTATTTGCAAGAATGTATATTCACGATCTTGAAGACTGGTTTTGTGACAATCCGGTTCCTCCTTCACCGACTGCATTGCCGGGATCGTGGTATATTACTCTTACTTCAGAAAGACTTGATGAGCTAACCGATTATATCAGTTTTTTTGCGGTATCAAAAGATGTTAGTGATTTAGAATTTTTCTACTTGATGAATACAATTCAAAAACACAAAGATTATTTAAAATCGTGTTTGAAATCAGACCAGTTTGATAGAGCGGAAAAGAGAGGTGCATATGAAGCATTGCATTCGGAAAGCCTGACACTCAAAATTAAATAGTTGCTAAAAATAAAATGTAACGACCTGTTTGACTTCAAACAAATTTTTGAATATAATATATATTAAATTTAAAATGATAAAGTAAGTTGATTTAGACTTTAATATTATCATATTGTATAAAATAATTTCAGATTGTTATAGATTCATACGATTTATTATGATACAATTTACAAATAATAAATAAAATATAAAAAAATGATAAATAATAAGATTCTTTCAGGTTTAACATCAATAACTTTTCGTGGCCTTAATCCGAAAAAAATCGTTGGTCTTGCCGTAAAGGCAGGTTTAGATGGAATCGAATGGGGAGGCGATATTCATGTTCCGCATGGTGATGTAAAAACTGCTGCTGAAGTTTATAAAATAACTATTGACGCGGGACTAAATATTATCGCCTACGGCTCGTATTATACACTTGGTTATAGTGCTGAAAACGGTTTGGATTTCAAATCGGTTTTGGATTCCGCTACCGCTTTGAATGCACCTGCTATTCGTGTCTGGGCGGGTAAGATAGGTTCTTCTGAAGCTAATGAAGATTATCGAAATAAAATTATCGAAGAAACTAAGTCAATCGCTAAACTTGCTGTTGAAGAAAATATTGAAATCGCGTTTGAATCACATATTAATACTTTGACCGATACAGGAGAATCATCGGTAGATCTGCTCAAAAAAATTAATATGGAAAATGTTAAGACGTATTGGCAGCCGGATCCAAGTTACTCGGATGATGAGAACTTGAGAAAACTTGATCTTATTTTCCCCTGGGTAAAAAATATACATGTTTTTCAATGGACAAAAGAAAATTTTATTCGTTTGCCCTTAATTGAAGGAAAAGAAAAATGGGGGAAATATTTTGATAAAATTTCTACCATGGAAAATGATGTGTATGCTATTATGGAATTTGTAAAAAATGATTCTCCCGAACAATTTCTAAATGATGCGGAAATATTAAAAAAAATGATTGGCGCTTGACCTTGGACTTATAATGCTAATTTTGTGTCGACATTAGATAACTAATTAAATTAACAAATATAATATAATATGAATGTTTTTGATGAATGTAATCTCAGGAAACTTACCGCAGTAAATAGATTTGTTTCTCAACCTATGGAAGGAAATGATTGTGTTGATGGAGGGAAGCCGTCCGAAATGACTATCAACAGATACAAAAAACTTGCTCAGGGAACATGGGGAGTGGTTATTGTTGAAGCTATCTCTGTTGTAAGCACATCTCTTGCGCGCATAAACGGATTGATTTTAAACGAAAAGAATCTTGACAGTTTTAAAAAACTGGTTGAAGAGTTTAAAAAAATAAATAATGATTCAATTTTACTTTTTCAAATTTCTCATTCCGGAATGAAAAGCGGTGACTTTTCTGAAAAAGTTACCTTGTGTCCGGGGCAGCCGGATGAATATAAATATCTCTCAACTGATGAAGTTGAAGAAATAAGACAATTTTTTGTTAATTGCGCTTTGCTTGCTGAAAAAGTTGGTGCAGACGGAATTGATTTTAAAATGTGTCATGGATATTTCGGTGCAGAAATGCTAAGGCCAATGAATGCAAGAAATGATAAATGGGGTGGGTCATTTGAAAACAGAACACGATTTTTATCTGAAAGTATTTCGGAAATCAAAGCAAAATGTAAAAATAAAAACTTTATTCTCGGTTCAAGAATTTCTATGTATGAAGCAATTAGAGGCGGATGCGGTACTAACGGACCAAACGAACTGATTGAAGATCTGACTCAGCAGGCTAAACTCATAGAATTAATGAATGTTCTCGGAATGGATTATGTAAATATTTCTGCCGGTATTCCTGGAGTGACCTCTGAAGTTACGCGACCGACAAATGGTTCAAAAAATTTATTTTTGAATCATTTCCGGTATGCAAAATTTGCGAAGGATTTATTAACAAATTTAAAATCCAAAATGAAAGTTATTGGATCCGCTTATTCAATTTTAAAAGAGGACGCACTTGATTTTGCCAACGAAAACATCGAAAAAAATTATACTGATTTTGTCGGGTTCGGCAGAATGTCTTTTGCGGATCCTCTCTACCCGAAAAAAATATCCGATAATGAAAAAATCAATTATTGTATCGCTTGTTCCGGTTGCTCAAAATTAATGATTAAGCAGCTAAACACCGGCTGCATTATTTATGATGATTATTATAAAAATCTGATTGGCAACAAGTAAACTGAATTACTGATTTTACAAAAAAATGAAACAATCAACTGATAAATATGTTTACGATGTTTTAATTGTAGGATCAGGCGCTGCGGGATTTAACGCGGCGATACATCTTTACGACTTAGGCGTTAAGAATATCGCTATCGTAACTGAAAATCTAAAAGCAGGAACTTCCAGAAATACCGGCTCTGATAAACAAACATATTACAAATTGTCCGTAGCGGGTGATTTTCCGGACTCACCTATAAAAATGGCAAAAACTTTCTTCGCAGGCGGGGCAATGGACGGTGATATCGCTCTGTGTGAGTCGGCGCATTCATTGCAGGAATTTTTTCATCTCGTTAATCTCGGTGTGGATTTTCCCTTTAATTCTTATGGTGAATTTGTTGGATATAAAACCGATCACGACCCTTGTCAAAGAGGTTCATCAATTGGACCGTACACCTCAAAAAAAATGACGGAAGTTCTTGAAGCGGAAGTTAAAAGAAAGGGGATTAAAATTATTGATAAGACTAAGATTATTGATATTTTAATTCATAAAAATATTGCGGTGGGAATTATTGGAATCAGTAATAATTCTTTAATAACTTGTCTATCGGAAAATATCGTATTCGCTACCGGTGGACCGGCAGTTATTTATAAAAATACCGTCTATCCAAAAAGTCAGTTTGGCGCGAGTGGTATTCTGGCACGAAATGGTGTTGAATTTGTTAATCTCCAGGAATGGCAATACGGAATGGGGTCTATTAAATTCAGATGGAATTTATCCGGTAGTTTTCA
>QMOL01000008.1 GCA_003648225.1 Chlamydiota bacterium | reverse complement strand
GGGTAAAAGTCCATTTTGCACTTTGCTCCATTAATATCAAGAATTATTTTTCGGCCAAGAGGTTGGAGTTTCTTAAGAGGGAATTTTATTTCAGATTCCCAGGAAATATTTCCATTTGAATAATTGGTGGAAACGGTGGCTATTGTAATCCCATATTCTCTTTTAATATAGTTTTGGACCTCTGCTTTTTTTGGAAAAGCTTTGGAGAATGGCCATTGGTATACCATCCCGTCAGAAAAGATTTCTACGCAAAGCACGAGTTTGTTGTCGGAAAGAATTCTCAAATTGAAATTGTCTATAGGTTCTTTATGTTTTTTTATTCGAAAAGAATTTGAAGAAAGAGTTACTAAATCAGAGGAAAAAACAGGATAATGCTTAACTCCGAATTTAGGATGATAATAAGTTTTAATTGACATATAGAACCAGTCGGCATCATACATACACGACACATAATGCCGATTATATGTATTTTGTCCAACTTTACATCGAATATTCGAAACGCGTTTACATGCTGTCCATTCTTTAGGATTACGTTTGGCATCAATAATCACCTTGTCTTTAGTAAAGTAACAGAAAATTGGAGAACCGATAGTGATTAACTTTGAAGAATATGCCGTAGATCCGGCGAATACACCAAAAAATATACATAATAATAAAAGCTTAACTGTGCTAAACATGATATTATTCTCCTTTGTTTTGTGAGGATGTTTATCTTGATCAGCCTTTCCAAGACATCACTCAAAATTCTATTTCCAGAGTCCATCAAGCCATTTGATGTGATCTATTACGACATTAGTGGTGGCAGTAAACTCCAATTGCACTATTTTAGCATTCCAAGGAGGCTGGGGGTCAAACTTGTAGAACAGGACAGGTTTCCCGTCGTCATGCCATGAAGCATAAGTTTTAAGATTATATCGGTGCCCTCTTTTGTCAAGTCCGTTAACAGATATGTCGAGAGTCTGCCCGCTGGGCAGTTTTATACATGGAATGCATGGCGATGTCTGAAACTTTTGTGGAAAGTAAAATACAATACCGGCGCAACTACCAGCTCGTTTCCGGAATCCATGATCAAGATTAATTAACACTGGCTCAGCTTTGGCTATGGTTATTTGACTATTTACCATCTCCCTGTTCACGGGACGTAAATATAGCCATAGAACCCTAACCGGAGTCCAATAGAACACCACAATGCTAATGGTTATGAGGAAAAAAACTATTATAATTATTCGCTTATCCATTTGCTTTAGAGATTTTTGTAATAATT
Source organism: Chlamydiota bacterium (assembly GCA_003648225.1). Taxonomy (GTDB): domain Bacteria; phylum Auribacterota; class UBA3054; order UBA3054; family B51-G9; genus B51-G9. The sequence continues at coordinate 25,076 of QMOL01000008.1, read as the reverse complement.
TTATTCTTTCCTCGTGTGTCAAGTTAATTGTAATGTTCGATTTTGCTGTTTGTCGAATTGTTATTTGGTTAAGTCTCATTTTACTACGGAACAACCAATTTCAAATAACCAAAAGAACTATTCACTAACCTATTCCAAGCGCTTCTTTCATCGCTTCAGTCACATCTTTACAGCCAACGAGTTCGACATTTTCCCATTTCAATCTTGATTTTCCTTTTTCTCTGAACGTTTTTAAATTATGCGCGGGTAAAATGCATTTCTTGAAACCTAACCGCTTCGCTTCCATAACCCGCCGCTCAATCTGGCTTACCGCGCGAACTTCTCCGCCAAGCCCGACCTCGCCGCGAACAATTGTGTCATCCGCAATGGGTTTATCGTAAAAACTTGACGCGATTGCCGCAATGCACGCGAGGTCAAGTCCTGGTTCTGTTACTTTCACTCCGCCGGCAAGATTTACAAAAACGTCCTGCGTGCTTAAATTTAATCCGACACGCTTTTCTAAAACGGCAAGCAGCATGGTTATGCGGTTAACATCAACACCGACTGCACGACGGGCAGGGGAGCCGAAAGGGGAAGTCGCGACAAGCGCCTGGACCTCAAGCAACAATGGACGGGTTCCTTCAAGTGCCGAGCCGACAACCGAGCCGCTGTTCTGTTTTTGTCTTTGCGCGAGAAAAATCGCTGACGGATTCGGCACTTCATCAAGACCGTGTCCCGTCATTTCAAAAACACCGATTTCGTCTGTTGAGCCAAAACGGTTTTTCACCGCGCGTAAAATTCTGTAAACATTGTGCCGCGCGCCTTCAAAATACAAAACCGTGTCAACAAGATGCTCAACAACTCTCGGTCCGGCAATAGAACCTGATTTTGTTACATGCCCGACAAGCATAACGGCGATATGATTTGTTTTCGCGAAACGAACAAGTTCCGCCGCGCATTCACGAACCTGAGTAACACTTCCGGGCGCGCTGGATAATTCTTCATTAAACATCACCTGAATGGAATCGATGAGCAGCAGAGCCGGTTTTTTCTGTTTAGCTTCCGCAAGCGCGTTTTTAATGTTTGTATCCGGTAAAATATAAATGTTAGGATTGTTGACATTTAATCTGTGAGAACGAAGTTTTGTCTGCGCGGCTGATTCTTCGCCACTGACATAAAGAGTCGTTCTTTCTTTTGAGGCGAATCCCTGCGCCGCCTGAAGAATAATTGTTGATTTCCCTATGCCCGGGTCACCACCGACAAGTGTGACTTGCCCGGGAACGATTCCACCGCCGAGTATTCTGTCGAATTCTTCAATTCCGGTTTTGTGACGTTCACTTGAGGTGAGCGTGACATTCATTATTGAAATGGCGTGTTCATAAGCCGAACTCTGGGTTATTCCACTCGCGCTTACGGTAATGATTTCTTCTATCAAAGTATTCCATTTACCGCATGCGGAACATTTCCCTTCCCATTTCGGGGAGGAATTACCACATTCCTGACATACGTATTGAGTTTTTTGTTTAGCCATATACGGTATTAATTATTATCCTAATTTATCATTATCATCATCTCCGACAATGAATTTTTCTTTTTCGGCATAAATACCTTCACCGCGCAACCATACGAAAATAGTTTTCCACAAAATCTTTATATCGAGCCAAAAAGAGTAATTATCAACATACCACACATCATATTTGATTCTTTCAGGCCAGGAAAGTGAATTTCTGCCGTTTACCTGTGCCCAGCCGGTAACACCGGGGCGAACTTCAAGTCTTCGTTTTTGAAAATCAGTATAATTGTCAACCTGATATTTCAAAGTTGGTCGAGGGCCTATAATCGACATATCACCGATAAGAATATTAAATAACTGCGGAAGTTCATCGAGACTTGTTTTTCTTAAGAAATCGCCTGATTTAGTTATCCGGGAATCATTTTCTGTAACATGAAAGCCCGTTTTTTCTGATCCTTCAGCCATAGTTCTGAATTTCAGTATAGTAAATATTTCCCCGTCTTTTCCAACGCGCTCCTGCTTGAAAAGAACAGGCCCTTTTGAGTCAAGTTTTATCCAAACAGTAATCGCAAGCATTAAGGGTGAAAGGAAGAGAATACCGCCTGCTGACATTATTAAATCGAAAATTCGTTTCATAATTATTTTTGATTAATCATAATAATTGTTATCGATTAGAAACATACCACGCAATTGTTTTTTCGATACCTTCTTCAAATTTTGTTTTGGCTTCAAAATCAAAATATTCCTTGGCTCGTTGAGTGTCAAGACACCGGCGAGGCTGACCATCGGGTTGAGAAGTATCCCAAACCATTTTACCTTTAAAGCCTGTTTTTTCAACAATCAGTTCGACAAGATTTTTAATAGAAATTTCAAATCCGGCACCAAGATTTACAGGTTCGGTACCATCATATTTCTCCGTTGCGAGAGCAATTCCTTCTGCAGCGTCTTCAACAAAAAGAAATTCGCGAGTTGCTTTTCCTGTACCCCAGCAAATAATTTTATCTTTCCCGGCTTCTTTTGCGTCAATACATTTTTTTATGAGAGCGGGAATAACGTGCGAAGAGTTCGGATTAAAATTATCACGCGGACCATACAAATTTACCGGCAAAAGAAAAATCCCTTTGGTACCATATTCATCTCTGTATGATTGAAGTTGGACAAGCATACATTTTTTCGCGATGCCGTAAGGAGCATTTGTTTCTTCAGGATAACCGTTCCAAAGTTCTTCTTCTTTAAAAGGAACCGGAGTGAATTTGGGATACGCGCAAATAGTGCCTATTGCGACAAATTTCTCTAAACCGTAAAGTCGTGCCTGTTCGATTAATTGAGCTCCCATCATAAGATTTTTATAGTAAAAACTTCCCGGATGCTCGCGATTCGCTCCTATTCCTCCGACAACTGCTGCTAGATGGATTACGATATCCGGTTTAGCGTCCTGATACATTTTAATAATATCTTTTTCAGTTGTCAGGTCATAATCTTCGATATGAGGAACGAATATATTTTCGCAGCCTTTGGATTTAAGATTTTCGATTAAATGGGAGCCGAGAAAACCGGCACCGCCGGTTATACATATTCTTTTGTTTTTTATATCCATTTTTCACCTTCTATTATATTTTGTTATTTTTATTAGACATTAATTGCACGAATTTACACTAATTAAAAAATATTATTTGTGATAATTTGTGAAATCCACGTCATTCTTTATTTTTAGCTTTATAAAATTTCTTATTTTTAATGTTCGCGGTAAATTTCTCAAAAATGAAAAATATGCCGCGAGCGGTGCAAAACAAACACCGGGCCTGCGAACAAGCAAGACTAAAAACATTGCAATCGGTGCGAGAAAAACCCGCCATGATGTTTTTATCAGCATTTTCGGTGGACAGTTTTTTAACCATGTGTAAAAAACATTCGCGGGAAGACGGCGTAATGTTGTCGCGCTTTTTTTATGCCAACGAATTCCGTTTTGAGTTCCTGAATGAGCGTGCCACGCGATCAGTTTTGGTGAATAAAGACATTTAAAACCCATTAAATTCATTCGGAGATAAATATCCACATCCTCACCGTAAGCGAAATACAACTCATCATAAAACTGTGTTTTATTTTCAGCTTCAAATGCTGACTTCTTCAAAGCATCGTGTCGGAAAATCGGGCAACAGCCCGCGGGACCGAAAACTTCTCTCTCTTTTTCCGCATCGGTCAGTAGCGTTGAGATGCTGAAATGTTTTGTCAGCCAAACACCTGAGCATATAACTTTTTTGGTTGGATTCCCATCATAGCGATAAATTTTTGCGCCGAGCATTTGGTAATCATCATTTTCGAAGAAAAGTTTTTTCGCGTTTTCGAGAAAGTTTTTTTCTAAAAAAACATCGACATTTAACGGAATAATATATTTTCCTTTTGCAACGCGAATACCCGTATTCATTCCCGCCGCAAAACCAATATTTTTTCCAAGCAAGATTTTCTTGACCGGCGCTCCGACAATTTCATCAAGTTGAGCAGACTCAATCCATTTCACGCTTTCATCGGTTGAACCGTTATCCACACAAATGAGTTCAAAAGACCTGTGAGATTGGCTATTAAGAGCATCAAGACAGTCTTTCAAGTAATCCAAACTGTTCCAGTTAAGGATAATTATAGAAAAATCAATATTACAATTATCATTCATTTAAATAATTTTATCAAAAGAAGCATAATTTTACAATAATTAGATTCTATAATAAAAGTCAAGCAATTCAGTCTCCAGAATCGGGTTTTACTTCATTCAATATAATGATATAATATTATCAACAAGAAAAAACTGAATTAATAGATTTTAATTTATTGCTATGAATAACAATTTCGATATTTCATTCCTTATCGGCGGATTTATTACCGGTTTGTCTGTTGGAGCATTATGCTTAAGCACCTGCAGTTGTCTGCTTCTGCCTTTATTCTTAAGTAAACGGCAAAATGTCTTAAAAACTTTCTTTGTATTTTTAAATTTCTCATGCGGCCGTTTTTTATCCTATGTTGCTTTTGGCGTTATTACCGGTTGGTTAGGTTCTAAAATAAGTTCTTTTCAATTGTTTGAATGGATAATTCCTTCAAGCTATTTGATTGCCGCGATGCTTTTATTGAATTATATAAACAAGAGTACGCATGTCTGCACTTTAGAAAAAAAAACAAGTAAAAAATCTGTTCCATTTTTTCTTGGAATAACTACCGGACTAAATTTTTGTCCACCATTCGTTTTGGCTGCTGCCGTTACAATTCAAACCAAAAGCCCTTTCTGGGGAGGTGCATACTTCTTCGCTTTCTTTCTTGGTACATCAGTTTATCTTTTTCCTCTTGTCTTTGCCGGAGCGCTTACCCGTTGGGGATTTTGGAGAAAAATGGGGCGAATTGCCGGTATAATTGTCGGCTTTACTTACATTTTCATTGCACTTTCAACCTTTCATTCCTTGCTTTACTCGCGAAAATTTATTGATGCTAAAACAATCGCAGGACCGGCTTATAAAAACTTGAAATTGGTTGATACAAGAAAGCTTAATGTTAAGTCACATGGTTACGCTGGAGAAACGCCTGTTATTATCGCTTTTGATAATTCAGGTATTATTTCAAATATCTTTCTTTTAGAAAATAATGAATCTAAATATGTTGTTAATCCCATATCAAAATGGCTTGAACAGTGGAAAAATAATTCGGCAGAATTTTTGTTGAAAAATGTTGAATCTGTAGATGGCATCAGTGGAGCAACAATGACAATTGACTCGCTGCGCAAGAACCTCAAAGCTGCCGCAAGCCGTTTTTCAGTGCTGAAAAGTAAAAATGATAACCAATTACGGACTGCGGATCACGGATTACGGATTACGTACCGTTTTGTAAAAACGGTAATCCCATTTGTTATTCTTTTTATAATTGCGGTAGTTGTCACGAAAATTCCTTGTCTGCAAAAACTATGGCTGCAATTTTGTTTGTGGATTTTGGCCGTAGTGATCCTTGGCTTTTATCACACAACGTTTTTCTCTATTGAACAGGTTTCCTTGCTCATTCACGGTAAATTCCCTCCAATTAGTAATTTATCTTGGTATGTAGTTTTTTTCATGACAATTATTTCTCCTCTTTTTTTCGGAAGAGCTTATTGCAAATATGTTTGCCCGTTTGGTGCGTTAACGGAAATTTGTTATCGTGTAATTCCCGGTAGTCTTCAATTGCCAAAGGGTATTGTAAAATATTTACGTTTTGTAAAATACATATTATTATTTACAGTAATTATTTTGATGGTTGTATTCTCAAAAGTTCCGGCAGATAAGTTTGAGCCGTTCCATTCAATTTTCACAAAAAACCAAACAAAATCTTATTTTATATTCGGATTGTCAGTTTTAATTGTATCGTGCTTTATTAAAAGATTCTGGTGCAATTACTTTTGCGTTGACGGCGCCTTATTCGAAATGATAAGTATCGCGCAAAGCCGCAAAGCCGCGAAGAAAAATTCAAATAAGAAACAACAGTAATTTTTATATTTTATTTGTGTTTATCAGTAGTTAAAATTTTATTCGTGACCAAAAATGAAAAATAAATTTAAATCTTTTTTAGCTTTAACCTTAATCGCGGTTGTTGCGGCATTGTTCGCTTTCAATTTATGGATCGAAATTCACGGCAATATTGGGAAAAATTCACCCGTCATAGGTTGGGAAAAAAACGCGGACGTTTCAGGATTTACTAAAATATCAAGCAACGAAATCGCGCGATCGGGTCTTTCAATGCATATCGCGGAATATTGGGATGCAATAGAAGATAATGCTGTGATTTGTAAACTCTGCCCTCGAAAATGTGTCATCCCAAACGGATACAGCGGAGATTGCCGGGCTCGCGTCAATATCGGCGGAGTGCTACGCACTGTTGTTTACGGTAAAGCTGTTGCGATTCATGTTGACCCGATAGAAAAGAAGCCGCTTTTTCATTTTTATCCTAAAAGTAAAGCGTTTTCCATTGCAACGGCCGGTTGCAACTTAAAATGTATTTTTTGCCAGAATTGGGAAATCTCACAAGCAAAGCCGGAAAAAGCAAGATATATTAATTTGTCACCAGAACAGATTGTAGAAGAGGCTCTCAGTTCAGGTTGCAAATCAATAGCATATACTTACACTGAACCAACAATATTTTTTGAATATATGCGTGACACAGCAAAGCTTGCGAAATCAAGAGGATTGAAAAATGTTTATATAACTTGTGGGTATATTGAAGAAAAACCTCTGCGGGAACTTTGCAAATATATTGATGCCGCTAATGTCGATTTAAAGGGCTTCTCAAAACAGTTTTACTCGGAATACACAACCGGAAAATTAAACCCCGTTTTAAATACTTTTAAAATTCTAAAAGAGGAAGGCGTTTGGACTGAACTTACTAACTTAATTATACCGGGAGCTAATGACTCACCTCAAGATATAAGTAATTTATGCAAATGGGTTGTAACTGAAATCGGAACTGACATGCCGGTTCATTTTTCAAGGTTTTTCCCAAATTACAAAATTATGGATCGACCGCCAACACCGATATCAACGCTTAATATGGCAGTGAAAATAGCGAAAAGTTTCGGTATAAAATATATTTACGCGGGAAATGTCGCGGGAAGCAAATATGAATCAACTTATTGTCCCAATTGCGGGAAAAAACTTATTGAAAGAAGCGGGTATTACATCGGGGATATAAATATAAAAAATGGGAAATGTAAATTCTGCGGCGCGAAAATCCCGGGACGATGGTGAGTACAGTGTATCTGCACAGTTCTTTAACTTTATTCTTGATTTTTCTTGCTTTACATACTATAATATTTTTCTCGAAAATGAAATGTCCCAGCTTCTCAAGCTATTAACTCCGAAACCTAATGAAGCATCATGTCTCGTTCTTCTCGAATCGAAGGCGAAAACTTTTTCTATCACATTTTCAACTGCGGCATTGAAAATCGCGACATTTTCTTCAGCGATGATAATCGCTCTTTACCATGAAAGTTAGGATAAAGTTAAAGACCGTGCGAGGTACCTTTTTATCCATCAAATTCTCGGGGAATACGCTATTCTTTTGTAGCCGCTGCCGCCGGCTGCGGTTTATTTTTACCGACCTCAGTGAGGTCGGCTACAGAATACATAATATTCGAAACAAAAAAGCAAAGGTTTAACTTTTCATGCCCATACATTCAAAAAGTCGGGTATCTCCTGTCTTTTTTTTATTGACAAAAGCGATTATATCGTTATAATCTTGTATGCTTAAATATTAAAATTAATAAATTAATATGCGAAGGGAATTTCTATGATTGCTCTTGCGGAAAAAGTATATGAAGACGCACCGGACTTACCAACTGAAAATAAAATCAGATTGATTGACAGATTATCACACAGTACCAATCTGCCAACTCAAACGGACATTGATGAAGCATGGTCAAAAGAAGTTGAAGCCCGGTCATTAAATTTGGGCAATGGAACTTCAAAACTTATTTGACTCTACCGTAGTTACTGGACTTTGGACATTAAAATTACCGATAAGATCAGGATAAGAATTATCGTAACAATTATCGTTAAAAATGCAAAGCCTAAAACCGGCGGGATAACGATACTAAATAATAAACATCCGATAAAAGCTCCGCATAAATCCGCCATATACAAAACCATTCCGCCATGTTTAATGCTTTGTACACGCTGCGCCATAGTTGCCAAACATGTTCCAACGCACAATCCGCAAATCATATTTAACGTGAAAGAAAATAAAACAACTATAGACGGAGAGCTCGGGAATGATAAGAATGTAATAGCGAACAAAGAAAAACATAGCATAATTATTGCGTACGGTAATAAAAACTGATTAATCTTTTTTATATTTTCAATTGTGTAAGTTGCAGTAGCAAGACCAAGCATAAATCCGGCAAACAATAATCCTATAAAATAAAATAAACTTCCACACGCGATTACAAATCGAACAAGAAGAGTCATTTCGGCGATAAATCCTGCCGCGGAAAATGATGTCATTAAGATCCAAAGATGAATTTCTGAGAATTTAACCGCCTTGCTGACATAAACCCCGCAAACCCATAAAAACAAGATTATAATCGAAATTTCCGTTACTCTTGTACGATTATTATAAATGGCGGAGAGGATTTTATGAGTTGATCCGGAAAAACGGGCTTCTGAATAAAGCATCGCGTCACCATATAAGAATGGAGACAAATCTTTGTGAACAGGAAGAAAATTGAATTCGGCACAAGCGTTTGTGAATTGTGTTATACGGAAATTATTTAAATTGTCGTTGATAAGGGCGGGGTTGAACCAAAAGGGATAAGAGAAAGAATCTTGACTTCTATTTGTTTTGCCTTCGCTGCACAGCGCAGTTTGCAGATTAGTCAGCCAAAATTCCGGTGTGACCGGTATGTAATTTGAATTTGAAGCAATAAGCAATGTGCTTGTTCCGGGAAGAATTGTAACAAACTCGAAAACTGATTTCATAGTTTTAAAAGTTCTAGAAAGAATTCTTGCCAAGTCATCCGGCACGTATCCCGCGCTGCCGGGCAGAACGACAGTAAAGGTGCCATTAGAAGAAAGATGTTGTGAGACAATTTTAAACCATTCCACGGAATACAACCGGCTTGAAGAATAAGCTTCCGGTATGCCGATATTTTGGATGATACGATCATAATGTGTATTATTATGGGTTTTAAGAAATGTTCTACAGTCTTCCGGATAAATATTTACATTAGTTGAATTAATAATTTTTGAGTCTTCACGCGAAAGAAATGTCGCGAATTTTTTAATTAAGTTTTTTTCCGGGTCGGGAATAGTTATTTTTATCCCCTTTTCAATAAATTCTCTTAAAAGGCCGTTATATGAAAAGCCAATAAGCAACGCCGTTTTTGCGTTTTTCGATGAAAGGAAAGAATACCATCCGATTTCTTCAGCGATTTCCTTTTGAACACTTGAACCTGACAATTTTCCATTTATATAAAAAGCAGATTCTCCGTTTCTTGTAGTAACAGTAAACCTTTCTCTTGGAGCGTCAATATCTAAAACAATCTTACCGGTTAAAAATCGATTTGAAATTTGTTGAGCAAATAATTCAAGTAAATTGTTGTTCTTCCACGCGAAGAAGGCAAAAGCGAAAATTAAAACTATAATTAATGCAAATCGAAAATTTAAAATTCTAAATTTAAAATTGTAAATTAATATCGGTACTGAAAGAAGAAAAGTAATTGAAAACCACCAGTGTTGAAGTGGTATAAAAATAAATGTAACAGCAATTCCGGCGATTAACGCGCCGAATGTTTCAGAAAAATAAAAATATGCGACTGTTTTCTTTTCAAAATTTCTTAATAACTTAATCGCCAGCCCGGAGGCAAAGCCACTGAAAAAACATGGTAAAGCGGTGGACAATACAGCAAGTCCCGCGGCGTAACTTAAATCCAAAGATTCTCCAGGCAGTTTACCTGTGCAAGCCCAAAAAAGCTTTAATAAAATAAGTTCACAAACAGAAATAATAACAGACGTGAACCACAAATAGTAAGTTGAAAAGTAAGAACTTTTATTTGAAAAAAAATATAAACTGACGGCACAACCAACAGCAGTCCACATTAGCCATGCAGCTATAATGATAGCGACAATGAATTCGTTTCCGCGTAGCCAGACACTTGCATTGCGGATTAAGAATATCTGAGTGAAGAGGGTTGAAAATCCGATACCAACTAATAAAGATGTCAGCATAGACTTCTGATTCTTTGAATTTGATACAAGCATAATAAAAACAAAAGTTAGCTATATTTTACATTTTGCAGTTTATATTGTCAAATCAATATTGATATCCGGGTGCATGGAAATTTTCGAAATTGGTTGGAAGGCAGTCCAAAGGAATTAATCTCTCATATTTGCTTGCTGTAGCCGACCTCGCCGAAGCCGGAATTCTCCGGCGACAAGAATTTAGCAAATAATGTTCTAAGCACTTTTAATATTGTGTACACAAATGACCAAAACTTTTTCAGTTAAAAACATCACCAGTCATCGAACAAATAGATATTATTATCTACAATAATTAGTTAAAAATTGCGTCATAAAAAGAAACAGATCATTGGATTTTATGGAAAATAACAGTACCGGCAATTTTTTAATGGAAAAAAATAAAAAAAATTTTCTTAAAAGTTTTCTCTTAAACACAATTTTCGTGATGGCAACTGCAGTTGCCGTAAAAGCGGAAGATCAAAACCGACCGTTCGAGATATATGCTCAAATCAAGCCCAACAACAGAATTGATGAAATAGTTTTACAAAGCCTAAGAAAATACCATATCAAACCGGCAAATTTATCTTCTGATGCTGTCTTTTTGAGAAGAGTTTATGTAGATGTTATAGGAACATTACCGACAGAAAAAGAAGTGAGAAAATTTCTTGCGGATAAATCTCCCTACAAACGAAAAAAAATAATTAATCAGTTATTTAAGCGAAAAGAATTTGCGGATTATTGGGCGTTAAAATGGGGAGATTTACTCCGAATTAAATCTGAATTCCCAATCAATTTGTGGCCAAATGGTGTTCAAGCTTATTATACATGGATTCATTCCGTATTAGAAAAAAACATGCCATACAATAAATTCGCTTATGAATTGCTAACATCAAGCGGAAGTAATTTTCGGCAGCCGCAGGTTAATTTTTACAAAGCTGTTCAGGAAAAAACACCCAAAGGCCTTGCTGAGGCAGTCGCATTAACTTTCATGGGCATACGGCTGAATAAATTACCGAAAGAGCAGCAGGAAGCGATGATGACATTTTTTTCGCGAGTTGCTTATAAAAAAACAGAAGAATGGAAAGAAGAAATTATTTATTTGAATCCCGCACCGACAAATATTTTGAAAGCAACACTTCCTGACGGCAAAAAAGTAACAATTCAGCCGAACCAGGACCCGAGAATTATTTTTGCCGAATGGCTTGTTAATCCGGGAAATCCTTGTTTGACAAGGAATATTGTTAATCGAATATGGTTTTGGTTGATGGGGCGAGGCATAATTAATCCACCTGATGATATTACATCGAAAAACAAACCGGTTAATCCAAAACTTTTAAGTTTCCTGGAAAAAGAACTTATAAAATCAAATTATAATTTACGCCATATCTATAAAATAATTTTGAATTCAAGAACGTATCAGCAATCGTCAATCCCTCAAAGTGAGAATCCCAGGACGGAATCTTTATTCGCGTATTATCCTGTGCGGCGACTTGATGCGGAAGTTCTTAGCGATGCGGTTTCTTCTATTACAGGTATAAGAGAGAATTATATTAGTATGGTTCCCGAACCTTTCACTTTTATTCCTAATCGAAGTAGTGCGATAAGCTTAGCTGACGGAAGTATTTCAAGTTCGTTTCTCGAAATGTTCGGTAAACCATCGCGGGATACCGGTTATGAAAGTGAGCGAAATAATAAAATAACGACGGCCCAGAGGCTTCATTTTTTAAATTCGACGCACATTCAGAATAAAATAAAAAAGAGTCAAAAGTTAAGGCAAATAATTAGAAATTCACAGCGAAGAAAAGGAAATGAAAATAAAATAATTCAAGAACTTTATTTAAATATACTTTCACGTTATCCAACAGAAGAAGAGATAAAAACAGTTGACAAATATTTTATGTCGGAAAAAGAATCAAAGAAAAATGCGATAATGGATGTTGTGTGGGCTTTATTTAACACTAAAGAATTTTTGTGTAAGCATTAAAGCAATTACAATTTACAAATTATGAATAAAAAAATCTTGACACGTAGAAAAATGATTAAAATCGGATTGCTTGGCGTTGGAGGATTAATGCTTGGTGGGCCGTTAAACCTTTTTGCAAAAAATATTGCTCGGAAAAGTTCGAAAATAAAAGCTAAAGCAAAATCAGTTATTCAAATCTGGATGTGGGGTGGTTCCTGTCATATTGACACTTTTGACCCGAAACCACAAGCCGGCCATGATTATTGCGGAGATTTGGATAATGCAATCGAAACTAATGTGAAAAGAATTAAAATAAATGCCGCATTGCCTTTGCTGGCACACCAAGCGGATAAATATTCTTTAATCCGAAGTATGACTCATGGAATTAATGCTCATGAAACAGCATCTTATATTATGCAGACAGGTCACGAACCGGGCCGGTTGGTTTATCCTTCAGCCGGAGCGATAGTTTCACTTTTTAAAGGTTATGCTGCCGGATACAAAGGAGTTGTTCCGCCGTATGTAGTTTTAACGAAAGGACAGGGGCGGTTTTCTGAATCGGGTTTTCTCGGTTCAAAATATAAACCATTTGTTACAGGCGGAGATCCAAGTAAAAATCTGTTTGAAGTTGAAGGTATTATCGCAAAAGGAGTTTCTGATGAACGACAATTGAGTCGTCGGGGATTGCTTCACAATCTTGACACACTTAGCTCAAAAAACACCGAAGATTTTCAATTCAAAAAAATTGATAAATGCGAAAAAAAGGCTTATGATTTGATGTTCGGCGATGCAAAAAAAATTTTTGACTTGTCAAATGAAAATACAACGGTCAGAGAACGATACGGGAAAAATAAATTCGGACAATCTTGTCTCGTGGCAAGACGATTGGTGGAAGCAGATGTTCCTTATATTACTATAAATTACAATGGTTGGGACACACATAAACAGCACTTTCAAATAATGAAACAAAAGCTTCCGGAATTTGATCAGGGATTGTCAGCTTTGCTTCAAGATTTATCAGATAAAAATTTACTTGATTCTACAATAATTTGGTGCTGCGGGGAATTTGGAAGAACGCCGAAAGTGATGTGGGATCCACCATGGAATGGTGGCAGAGGACATTTTGGGCAATGCTTTTCCGCACTCGTTGCGGGCGGAGGATTTAAAGGCGGCCGCGTAGTCGGTAAATCAAATGAAACGGGAACCGAAGTGATTGAGCGGCCTGTTCATCCCGAGGATTTAATTGGTTCAATTTATGAGTTGATGGGAATTGATCCGGAAGGAAAATTGCCGAACAGTAAAGGATTAAATGTAAAATTATTGCCGGGAAAAGGAAATGGTCGCCTGAAAGAAATAATGTAAGTGTTCGGCTTTTGTGCTCTGTATCCGACCTTGTTGAGGTCGGAAATTAAATCCCATTCTTACGAGAAAGGGGATTTTGAGAAGATAAATTTTATCAAAAGAAACAGATAGAAAAATGATAAACAAATTTTTAATTCTAATTTTAACTCTTGCTACTCTTAGCTTTGCGGATATAAATCCGAAAATAGGATATCTTTATCCCGCAGGTGGAGAAAGAGGGACAACGTTGCGCGTTATTGCCGGAGGTCAATTGCTTAATCAGGCAAACGGGATTTATATTTCCGGAAAAGGCATTATCGGGAAAATAATTGGGAATTATAGATTGCGCAGAAATCTTAATCGTGAACAAAGAATTTTACTTCAAAATAAAATGGAAGAAGCTCGTGATAGACGAATAGCTGAATTGCCTGAGGGATTTCGCAGCCGAATCCATATACAAAAAAACGAAAGGCAAAAACGCAAGAATGAACAATATATGATGATGATGCGTGAAAAAGTGAAAGACGATCCGGAAAAGTTAAGAAAGCTTCTTGCGCAGGAAAAATTACCGGATAACCCTTTATTACACAATCTCGATGAAAAAAATCTAAGAGAATTAGCTAATATTGCCGAAAATTTCATGAACAGAAAATGGAGAAGACAATGGAATCAGCAACTTGCTCAACTTGTTGAAATAGAGATTACGATTGATAAAAATGCCGAACTTGGAAACCATGAACTGAGATTAAAAACCAAACACGGAATGTCAAACCCAATGGTTTTTCAAGTCGGAAATTTTCCTGAGAAAAAGGAACTGGAGCCGAATAACAATTCCGCAAATCAAAAATTACCGCAATTTCAACGCCTGCCGTCAAAATTTCTTGACCAAACGGTCGAGCTGCCTGTAATCCTTAACGGTCAAATTATGCCGGGAGATGTTGATCGTTTTCGTTTTAAAGCCCGTAAAGGGCAAAAAGTTGTAATTGAAACATTCGCGCGACAGCTTGTTCCTTATCTTGCCGATGCTGTTCCGGGATGGTTTCAGGCGGTAATAACTCTTTACGATTCAAAAGGCAGAAAGCTTGCTTTTGATGATGATTACAGATTTAATCCGGACCCGGTACTTTATTATAAAATCCCGAAAACCGGTGAGTATGAAATTGAAATTCGTGACGCTATTTATCGTGGAAGAAGTGACTTTATTTATCGAATTAAAATAAGTGAAGAACCATTTATAACGGATGTTTTCCTGCTTGGCGGACGAGCGGGAGACAAAACTGTCACAAGAATTTCAGGATATAATTTATTGGGAACAAATATTATTCTTGACACAACACCTGGTGAAAAAATCATTCGTAAGACATTTTTTAGCAGGAAAAACTATAAATCTAATCCAATATTTTATACTGTAAATTATTTGCCGGAATGCTTTGAAATAGAAACAAATAACTTAATTAATCAAGCACAGAAGATTAGTTTACCGATAATCATTAATGGGAAAATTGATAAACCGGGCGATATAGATGTATATAAAATTTACGGTCAAAAAGGTGAAAAAATTGTTGCCCAAGTTTATGCCCGGCAATTAAATTCACCTCTAAACTCATTATTAAGAATCATTGATGAAAAAGGCAGAGTGATAAAATGGAATGATGATTATATCGTTAAAGATAAATTTCTCCACGAAAGCAAAACAGGATTAATTACTCATCATGCAGATTCGTATTTAACGGTCAAATTTCCCGAAACAGGAACGTATTATATTCAAATTAGCGACGCGTTAAATCAAGGAGGGAATGCTTTTGCATACCGGTTGCGTATTTCAACTCCTCAACCGGATTTTATTTTGTTCTCCTCGCCGTCAACTATAAATATTTTACCGGGCTCAACAGCTTCTTTTACCGTTTACGCGATTCGTAAAGAAGGCTTTGAAGGTCCAATAAGAATTTTTACAAAAGATAAAAATCTATGGATTGCCGGAAAAATCATTCCTGCAGAGAAAAATAAAATAAGAATGACAATTACCGCTAAACCTACTGATACAGATCAGATAAAACAAATTCAACTGTTTGGTACAGCAAGATTCAATAAACAAAAGTTTGTTCATCAAGTAATTCCGGCTGATAATACAATGCAGGCATTTTTATACAGACAACTTGTATCATCAAAAGAGTTGGTTTTATTCAACAAAGGAGCGAAATGGAAAATTCCGGTTCCCAGGCTAACCAATGAAATTCCTGTGAAAATTAAAAGTGCGAGTGATGTAGATTTGTTTTTCAGAGTTGCCGGCAATCCGAGGATGTTAAAAAGATTTAAAGTTAAATTGGAAAATCCCCCTGAAGGAATAACTATCACAAATATAAATATAACAGCCGGACTTATTGACATTAAATTACATATTGATAAGTTGCCGTCCGGTTATAAAGACAATTTAATTTTTACAGTTTTCAATGAGCAACCCAAAAATAATAAAAAACTAAGATCAAAGAGAAGAATGTTTAAAATTGATACTTTCCCGGCAGTACCGATAGAAGTTGTAAATTAGAAATTTGAAACTTGAAATTGGGAATTTGAAACTTGAAACTTGAAACTGGGAACTGGGAACTTGAAACTTGAAATTGGCTCCCCTCCTTACCAAGGAGGGGTGATCGATAGATCGGGGTGGTTCTTTAATTGTGAGAACCAATAACCAATAATCCTCCTATGGCGGATCTTCGACAAATAACGAATAATGCAAAACATATTTAATATTAAATCAATCGATAAAAATGATTGCACGGAATTTTGGCTCACTTCAATTGAAAATCATGGCAAGGGAATTAAAATAATTAACTATGCAATTGATTTTCTTCGCTTAAACAACGCGCAGGCTTTTTCCATTCGTTTATTTGGAAATAAAAATGAGCTCGCGTTAGCCAACGAAGAATTACGCAGCAAAAAATTGCGAAAGATAACCTGTCCGCCGTTATTGCTGATTGATGATTCATCAGAATTAAGAATTCAGCTTCATGCTATTTCTAAAGTTAAATCATATCCGCTTTGTTTTGACAATGAGTTTATCGGTCGTGAGTTCGAGGACAATAATGCCAAATATTTAATGATGCACATTTTGCCTGATAACGCTAATGATACAAGATATGCTCAAGCTGAAAATATGTTTAACAAAGCTGATAAATTTTTAATAGCTTTTAATTCTTCGTTTTCGGATGCTATTAGAACATGGCTGTATGCTGATAACATTCTTGAATGGTATGATCAACTTAATAAAGTAAGAAACATCTTTTTTGAAAAGCACGGAATTTATCAGCATCTCGTTCCCGCAAGTACAGGTATCGGGTTAGCAAACTTAAACGGTACAGCGATGGCAACACAGGTACTTGCCGTAATTCCGAAGAGTGGAAATATTTCAATTCAAAAAGCTTTTTCTCCTCTTCAAAAACCAGCTTTTGATTATAAAAGCTCATTTAGCCGAGGTGTAAAGGTACAAACTCCGCATGACCAAAAGCTTTATGTTTCCGGCACTGCGAGTATTGATAAACGCGGCGTCACCGCTTTTATCGGTGATACCGCCGCACAGTTGGATATGACAATGAAAGTTGTCAACGCAATTCTTGACAATGCGAAAATGCAATGGTCTGACACTACAAATGCAATGGTTTATTTCAAACATTGTCATGACTTTCATTTATTTGACAATTTTTGTAGAAAAAATAAAATCAATATCCCTCACGTAAAACTTCAAGCCGACATTTGCCGCGATAATTTGTTGTTTGAAATTGAACTTGACGCTATTAAATAGTGCCATGGCACCAAAAGTTTTTACCACGAAGTACACGAAAAACATAGAAAAAAAATAATTGTTTAAAAAATAATAAAATCTTTTTGTTTTAACTTCGTGTACTTCGAGCTGAAAACTTGCCTATTGAGTTAATAAGTTATTAAATAACTAAATCAATCAGTTAATAAATATTTAATTGTCGGTTAATAGTTAGAAAGGTTTTTAAGGGACATCTATTTAGGATAGAGCCTTGGCGAGAAAGAATATTTTATTGCTTGTAATTTAAAAACTAAGAATAAATTTAAATTCAAAGAATTTCAATTTCCTCAGCCATGCCTACAAATCAGCAAGAATTGGCATGGCAACCCAGGACTCCTATTTTTAAAAGGTGTAAATCCTTATACCCATAAATTTAAATTCAAAGAATTTCAATTTCCTCAGCCATGCCTACAAATCAGTAAGAATTGGCATGGCAACAATAGTGTTAATTGCTGGACAATTGTTGTATTATTTTAAATCTTTAAATGATATAATATATAAAATCATAAGATTTCTAATTTTGTTTTAGTTGAAATAACTAAAAAGGAGACAAGAATTGTATTATTAAACCTTTTGAAAAAAAATAGGTTCACACGATTCCATTGCACTTTTTATTGAAGGTGGTAATCCAAAAAAGATTCAAGTGGATTTCGGACAATCAAAAGGAAAAGGGAAAATGCCTTATATCTTCGTAGATGGTAAAGTCAGGAAAATTCTCTTTAAAGGACTTGAAGAGAATATCCGGAAAATAGTTGTGAATAATTTAGGAGATGATAAAGGTGTTATAATTCAAAATATCTCTAAAAAGGGTGCGGGTATAAGATCCATCTTCATTACAGGTAAACTTAAACGCGCACAATCAAATCATGGCGGGTTTGGCGATCCATTTGCTTGCGGGAATGGCGTTATCATGATTGGTGAAGATAGCCCCAAATGTCAGATTAAAGCAAGTCATAAAGAAGCTATTGAAAATATTCTTATTTGTAAATCCGTTGATACTAACGCTTATAGCGGCAATGCGTACAGGCAAGCATACAATGAATGTATTGCAAGCAACGCAATTGTTAGTGCAGTGACTTTGGGAAAGATAAAAAAAATTAACACTAAAGCAATTGGGCCGGCCGTAATAGCAGTTGATGTTAGCAGTAAAATTAAAGAAAAACAATACGGTAAAAAAGTTAAAGTGACAGAGCCTATTGTCGGGAAAGATAATTTTGTTGAATAACGTTAGTTGATATTGATTAAAACCAAGTTGTTTTTATGAAAGTAGAAATGATTGAAGAAAAGAATTATTTTCAAAGTAGAAATTTTAGAACTTTAATGATAGATGGTAAGGAACTTCCCGGTCTTCATACACACGATTTTGATGAACTTGTTTTTGTGCTTGGAGGAACAGGGATACATTATACAAATGCTGTCTAATCTTATTAGTATAAACAAGAGCACTTTTTACAAATCTTTTAAAAATATGATCTGTTGCTCACCAATTGAGTTTTTGGCTCGCGTTAGAAAAAAATCGCGAAAATACTCGCTGAAAACTGCGGAATGCATATTACTGATACGCTAACGATGTGTGGTGTTCGGATTATCAACTTATAACCCCCCATTTGACATTTTTTTGCATTCCTTCGATTTAGTCATAGGAATTGGGTTGCAAAATGAACTTGATTTTTGTATTATAACCTTAGTAATAATTGTATTTAGTGATTAATTTTAATTTTTCAGTTGATAATGTGGAAAAAACATTGAAAATCGGAATAATGGGCGGAACGTTTGATCCGGTACATATTGCCCATCTCGCAATAGCAGAACTTGCAGTTGAACAATTAAAGCTTGATAAACTTTTATTTGTTCCGGCGCGGATAGCTCCACATAAAACTGATAAAAGAGAAACAATCGAACGTGCGGATCACAGGTATGAAATGCTTAAACTTGCAACGCGCGACAACAATAAATTTAATGTAAGTAATATTGAATTTAATCGCGAAGGGACATCATATACAATTGATACTTTGGAACAGATCAAAAAAGAATTCGGTGGGGAAGCAAAATTATTTTTGCTTATTGGCTCAGATAATTACCTGACATTTAATGAATGGCGGGAACCGGAAAGAATTCATGAACTGGCAGAGGTTACAGTATATAGCAGGCCGGGAAGCAGAATTAGCAAAGTTGAACCGCCATTTCTGCTGCTTAAAGGGCCTGGAATCGAAATAACGTCAACTTGGATACGTGATAGAATATTAAACAAAAAAAGTATTCGATATTTTTTGCCTGAAAATGTAAAAGAATATATTTATAAAAATAAACTTTATAATAAAAAAGAGGAATAAATTGTCAAAAAAAATTAAATATGAAAACAAAATCCTGCTGGAAAAATGTGCCGAACTCTTAAATGATAAACATGTTTTTGACCTGAATGCTTACGATGTACGAGGAGTTTCATCAATTACAGATTTCTTTCTGGTTGGATCTGTTAACAATGACAGGCAAATGAAAGCTGCCGGTGAGAATTTAACGCGTCAATTGAAAAAGCTGGGAGTTAAACCTTTGCACAAAGACGGAGAAATGCAAAATAGTTGGGTTGTTCTTGATTATCTTGATTGTATTGTTCATCTTTTTATACCGAAAGAGCGAGAGCATTATGAAATAGAGAAAATGTGGAAAGGTTGTGACTGTAAAATAGAACTCCCAAAACAGAAAAATGAAAAAATCTGATTCAAAAGCAGGAAACTTATTTGTTATTACTGCCCCGTCAGGCGCTGGTAAAACAACATTACGAAATTACCTTCTCAAAAAACATCCTGATTTGTATTTTTCGGTCTCAGCAACAACACGACAAAAAAGGCCCGGCGAAATTATTCATAAAGATTATCATTTTATCTCTCAGGAAGAATATAACAATCATCTGAAAAATAATAACTTTCTGGAAAGCGCGGAAGTGTTCGGGAATTATTACGGAACGTTAAAGCATCCGATAATCGAAAGATTAAAAAAAGGAATCAACGTGTTGCTTGATGTAGATACTAAAGGTGCTAAACAAGTTAAACAAAAACTTCCTGACGCAGTATTGATTTTTATAGAACCCCCTTCGATGGAAGAACTCGAACACAGGTTACGAAGCAGAGGAACAGAAAGTGAAGAGGCGATTTGCAAAAGATTACGGGAAGCCGAATTTGAAATGGCACAGAGGGATTTTTTTGATTATCGCGTTGTGAACGATAATCTTGAAGAAGCGCAAAAAGAAATAGAAAACATTTTATATTCTAAAAAAATTTAAAAATATAATTTTTAAATTTAGAATATGTTTGCTAAATTTATAATTTACTTATACATACACGGGGGAGCTAACGCAAAACCTAAAATACTAAAAATGTCAAATAATAAAATAATACTACTTGGTGTTACAGGTTCGATCGCGGCTTATAAAGCTTGTGACCTAATCCGTCAACTTGTTAAAAACGATTGCGACGTTCATGTTATAATGACTAGGAATGCTGCTAAATTAGTCACGCCGCTAACGTTTAAAACTTTATCGAAAAATCCTGTTAGTATTGATTTGTTTACTGAAACTGCCGAATGGCGGCCGGAACATATTTCTCTTGCTGAAAGAGGAGATTTAATGGTAATTGCTCCGGCAACGGCGAATATTATAGCTAAAATCGCGTACGGAATTGCTGATGACGCTCTTTCCGCAACCGCACTTGCGTTTAACGGTATGAAGATAATCGCTCCGTCAATGAATACGGCGATGCTGGGAAATCCCGTAACGCAAGAAAATATTTCAATTCTCAGGCAACGAAATTTTATGATTATTGATCCGGAAAACGGCGAACTTGCGTGCGGGAAAGTTGGTACAGGCAGATTAGCGCCAGTTGAACAAATTGTTAATAAGATTCAGAATTCTTTAAAATAAAAATTATGATAAAATCATTAAAATTCTTAATTAGCGCTGGACCGACTCGAGAACATATAGACCCGGTTCGTTTTATAACGAACGCAAGTTCAGGGAAGATGGGTTTAATGGTTGCTGAATCGGCTCTTAACTCCGGTCATCAGGTAAAAATAATTACCGGGCCTGTTAAGTTGGAATATCCTGAAAAAGCAGAGGTTATTAAAACAATAACAGCTCTTGAAATGCATACCGCAATAATGCAGAATTTCCCTGAGTGTGATGTTTTAGTAATGACAGCAGCAGTTTGCGATTTTCGCCCTGTAAAAACATCAATCAATAAAATTCATAAATCTGATGAAACTTTTATTTTAAGACTCGAAAGAAATCCCGATATTCTGCTTAGCATAAGAAGATCAGAAAAAAAACAAACTATAATCGGATTTGCTGCTGAAACAAATGATGTAATAGTATCGGCAAAGCGTAAACTCGAGAAAAAAAGAATGGATATGATTGTTGCAAATGAAGTCGGCGGAAAAGATTATGGATTTGCCGTAGAACATATTAAAGCAACCTTACTTTTTCGTGATGGAGAAAAAAGAGAAATTGGACGCTGTAGAAAAAAAGATATTGCTGAAATGATTGTTAACGAAGCAACTAGAATTCATAATAAAACCAATTAATAGTTCGCAATCATAAAATCATAAAATTATAAAATCATAAATGCCTGCAAAAGCGATTGAGCAAAAATGGAAAGAAATAGTTTCCGGGAGTCGAAACGACCGCTTTGCGCGTTTTGCCCGGGGAACTCTTTCCGCGGCGTCTAAATTATTCGGCATTGCTGTGCGCTCCAGAACAAAATTATATGAGCACGGTATTTTTAAACGGTCATGGCCGGGATGTGTTGTTATAAGTATAGGAAATATTACCGTGGGTGGAACAGGGAAAACACCTGTAACAGAAACTTTTGCCAGAGCGTTGACTGCCGGAGGGCGGAAAGTAGCCATTGTCAGCCGGGGTTATAAAGCCAAATCGCCAAGTTTAAAATGGCGGCGGAAACACAAACAATTATATCCTACAACTCTTGTGGTACATGATGGAAAAAATCTCCTGTTAGGCGCACGAGTGTCAGGTGACGAACCATATATGCTTGCAAGAAACCTTGAAAATGTAATTGTTATTGTTGATCATGACCGTGTACGTGGAAGCCGCTACGCGATATCTCATTTTGGAGTTGATACAATTTTGCTTGATGATGGAATGCAGCATATCAGATTGCAAAGGCAAATAGATGTTGTTTTGATTGATGCCACGTGTCCATTTGGTTTTGACAAACTTCTTCCGGCCGGATTATTACGAGAACCTTTGTCAGGATTGAGACGCGCAACGCACATTATCATCACAAAATCAAAAAATGTTGATATAAATCCAATTAAAGCCGTAATTAGAAAATACAACGATAAAGCAGAAATTATGTCGTGCTATTATGAACCGGTTTCATTAGTCAATTTACATACAGGCGAATGTGTTCCTATTGAAACGATTAAAGATAATAATGTTTTTGTAATGACTGGAATAGCTCAACCGGAAGGATTTATAACTTTATTAAAAGAAAATGGAGCAACAGTTCAACGCGTTTATACATATCCCGACCATCATAGATTCAGAAGAGATGAAATCGAACACGTTTACAGAAGGGCAGCGAACTGGCATACTGACGCAGTGATAATAACAGAAAAAGATTCAGTAAGATTCTCAAAAAAAGCGGGTTTAAGGGTTCGTAATTGCCCGATTTATTATCTGAAAATAGAAATTAAAATCCAATCAGGAGAGAAAAAGTTTTCTGATTGTATTATGAATATTTGCTACCCGTAAAATCATTTGACGTTATATTGACTTTTTGGTATAATGTCAATCTTTATTAATGAAAATATAAACCGAATGTAATTTAACGGCAATTGTATAGTAAATTAACCTTTATAATATTTAGGACTGAAACAATGAATCATTTCCTTACTGAAGAACAACAGATGATAAAAGAAACCGCTCAGGAAATCGCGGTAAAAAAAATTAAACCTATCGCGCTGGAATACGATGAAAAAAATGAATTTCCATGGGATATTCAAAAAATTATTGCCGAAGCAGGATTGTGCGGAGTTTATATTGACGAAGAATATGGCGGCATGGTTCCTGAAGGAGAATCAGGAATAATGAATCTCGTTATCGCGGTTGAAGAACTCAGTAAACAATGTGGCGGAATTTCTCTTTGCCTTGCTGCAACGGCTCTTGGAACAATCCCAATTCTTTTATTCGGAAATGATGAACAAAAGAAAAAATATCTTCCTGAAATTGCTTCAGGAGAGAAAGTCGCCGCTTTTGCCCTTACAGAGGCCGGTGCGGGATCTGATGCGGGAAGTATCCAAACTACTGCAGCAAAAGACGGTGATTCTTATGTTCTTAACGGAACAAAACAATGGATTACTAACGGTAAAGTTGCAGAAACGTATGTTATTATTGCGATGACTGATAAATCTCGCGGAGCACGCGGAGCGACAGCATTTATAGTTGAAAAAGGAACTCCGGGCTTTTCTTTTGGTAAAAAAGAAGATAAAATGGGCATCCGTGCTTCTGCAACTTATGAACTTGTTTTTGAAGACTGCAAAATTCCGGCAGAAAATATCCTCGGAAAAGTTGGTATGGGTTTTATGGTCGCTATGAAAACTTTCGATATGTCAAGACCCGGCGTCGCTGCTCAGGCTCTCGGTATCGCTGCAGGCGCACTTGATGACGCGGTGGATTACGCGAGACAGCGTGAGCAGTTTGGTCATCATATTATTGCGAATCAGGGATTGAGATTTTTACTCGCTGATATGTCGATGAAAGTTGAAACTTCACGCGCTATTGTTTACGCGGTTGCCCGTTCAATTGATAGCGGAGACCTTAAATGTGCTAAAGAATCTGCAATTGCAAAATGTTACGCTTCCGATATGGCAATGGAAGTTACTACTGATGCAGTTCAGGTATTTGGCGGATATGGTTATATGAAAGAATATCCGATGGAAAAACGTATGCGAGACGCTAAAATCACACAAATTTACGAAGGTACAAACCAAATCCAGCGCGATGTTATTGGTCATCAGCTCGTTAAAGAAGCGGCAAGCAGAAAATAAATTTGAATCACGGATTTGAATTTTATATTTTTATATTAACACAAAATTCATTTTGATTTTTTTTGACATCAAGATGAATTTAATCTAATAATTTTACCACACTTTTGTGTGGTAACTAATCTAATTTTCCTATGAATATTGTAGTTTGTATTAAACAGGTACCTGACAGCGGGGATGTTAAAATTAATCCGGAAACTAAAACCCTTATGAGAGAAGGCGTTGACGCCGTTATTAATCCGTTCGATTGTTATGCTCTTGAAGAAGGCGTACGCTTAAAAGAACGATTTGGCGGAACTGTTACCGCAATTTCTATGGGACCGCCTCAGGCGGAAAAAGCTCTCCGTGAAGCGATTAGTCTCGGTGCCGACAAAGCTGTTCTTGTTTCTGACAGAGCATTTGCAGGTTCGGATACTTTAGCAACATCTTATGCCCTTTCCACAGCCATAAAAAAACTTGGCGATGTAGATATAATTATCACGGGTAAACAGGCGATTGACGGTGATACAGCGCAAGTAGGGCCCGGAATTGCCGTTCATCTTGATATGCCGCAAATTACTTATGTACGCAAAATTGAAGAACTCGCTGATGGTAAAATAAGAGCGGAAAGAATGAATGAAGAAGGATATGATATTATTGAAGCTGATCTGCCTGTTTTAATTTCTG
>QMOL01000007.1 GCA_003648225.1 Chlamydiota bacterium | reverse complement strand
GGTTCTGTTGAATATTTATCCGCTGATTTCTCCGATGAGAATGCCTGGGCGGTTAACTGGCCGGCAACTATACCTATTGTATCAGAAAGTGATTCTGAAAACCAATTTTTTGTGGAAATGGTATTGGATACAAACGATGTTAATTCTACAAAACCGGGAAGTGAAATCACTCTTTCAGTCGTTGCTTACGGTAGTTCTTCAAATGTAACCTATAACTTGAATTGGCTTTATGATTCCAGTGTAGTGGAATTAATGCCGAACTCTGCAAAAACTAAATCTATTAATTTAAATCTTAATGACGGTTCCTCCGCAACCGCGCTGAACATTTCAGGAAATTCAGTTGATTTATTGGATGTAACAAATATTTTGGCAGTAATAAAACTTAAAGCGTTAAGAGCAGGTGATGCAATACTCAAACCTGTCATTCCCGAATTTTCAACCAACGATTTCTGTATAATGACTGATAATGGTTTAAATGACATTTTAGGTTCAGCAAATGTTGCCGGTGACGGTATTTCAGAATATCGATTGGTTATTAAAGAAGGTGAAGACGTTTTTCTTAATTTCAATCCCGCCGGATCTCTTTATGCAGGAATAGCAACTAATATTGTTCTTTCGGTAAACAACCCCTTGAATTCCAAATGGAATGAAGTTTCTGCAGAAATCGAATTTGATCCGGACGAAATAGTTGCAATTGGTAATAAGTGGGAAATACTGCTAAATGAAGATGAAATTGAAAAAGTAGAAGAAAACCTTATTGAGAATATTCTTACCCCTACAGGTTTTACAAATAGTTATGGAACAGAAATAACCAACCGTACAACGGTTGCGAGGATACATTTCTTTACAAAGAATGCTGTGACAAATTCAACAGATATTGCAGCAATTAAAATGTTTGCTCTTGAAGATGAACCTTTCTGGGAATTCAATATAGGAACCGGGATGTATGATTATACTTACACCCGTGTTGCTTATAACGGAGTTTTGAAAATCAACGACGATAGAATTGAAGAAACGGATTGGAATGTTTATCCTAACGGTATCGGAATATGGTTGAACAGCCCGCAAACGCCTCCTGTAATCGGAACTAATTATACTTTAACCGTATCGGTAGGAAACCCGCATAACTTTGATATTTCGCAGATAAATCTATGCTGGTCATTTGACGCCTATCAACTTGAGGTCAGTTCAGTAAAATTAATTGACGGCTTCTCTACAAATTCCAACGGCGGGATTTGGATTAATAATAATAATGACGGCGATGGTTATATTTGCGCGAAACTTATTTCAGAAAACGCAACTCATGACAGCATCATTACCCCACTCGAAATCACTATCAGCCCAAAATTAAATGAGATTATCGAAATCATTCCCGATGAAGACGTATTTCCGGATGACAGAGAAATTAGTATGGGCGTGTGGAGTGTTTACGGGAATAGTGAAGAATTTAATCTGATCAATACTCTCGGACAAGACGCAACGGATGTCTGCCCTGAATGGCGGCGCGGTGTTGTTTGGTTTCCTATTCCTCAACTTGTATTTGACGATATTTATCTCGATGTAAATGAAAGTTATGTCATTGAAGATTTGCTTGATGATAGCGAAGGTCTTGTAAACGGTTCACCTGACAAGAATTATACATGGTGGGTTGAGGGCAATAATCATATTTCAGTTTCTTTTAATCAGGCATTAAATTCCGCAACTGTCATTCCGGAACACAACTGGTTCGGCGAAGAAATAATTGATGTTTACTGTCAGGAATCAGGCTCGCCATTTGTTGGTCATACAAAATTAAGAGTTGTTGTAGGGGAAGACGAAATGGATTTTAATATTTCAGTTGATAGAGAAGATTATATCACAAGTACCGACTACGACTTTGAAAAAGTTTATTTTAATGTACTGAATGAAACTAATCCGGTGATAATTACCGCTACGGCAATCAGCACAGACGGCACCACTAATTATCCTGATGTAATTGATGCTGCTTCCGGTGAAATAATTACCAACGCAAAAGTATGGACTCGTGGATACCTTTCATGGAGAACACCTAAAACACCAGGCATTTTGAGATGTAGAATTACCGGCCGCGTTTACAGACTGCACGATTCTACTCCTCCAACGGCTTATGAGAATTTCTATGTTGATGTTCAACGCCCTTACGAGGATGATGACGGGGACAGATTTTTAGTTCTTTACAATCGTCAGCCTATTTTTCCTGATGCGAGATCAATTATTATTAAAAACGGTTCCAACAGAGATAAACTTAAAATAAAGCTCATAACCAAAAAAGGTGATGGACTTATAAAACTTGATTGCATAACATCCGATGCCGGTATTAAAAATATTTTCATTCCCGGCTCGGTTAATTTAATCGACACAAAAGGACCTATAGGAAAAGTAAGGATTTTTCAGGGTTCGGTTGGAATGATTAATGTTGCCGAAGGAGGAATTTGTTCAATTATTGTTGACAATCCTTTCCATAAAAAAGAAGAAGATTTTATGGACGCGGGAATTGTTAAAGGGATTACCTGTAACGGAAATATAGATTCAATTGTCGTAAAAGGGGGAGATATCGGTTTGGACGATGAACCGGCGGAAATAAAAGTTGTAAACGGCGAATTAAAACGTATTATTGCGACTTTAAATGTTAAAACAATACATGATGGCGGAAAAGATATTTACGCGCTCGGAGGCAACATTTTCGCAAATATTGATGTTAGTGGTAATATTGGTGAAATATCAGCTGTCGGCGGATCAGTCGGAACAGATTTTGATGATGTTGTTTCTACAATTAAATGCGGCGCTAATATCAAAAAAATTAAAGCCGTTTCTAAAAAAGGTGATTTCGAAGTTCTTGGCGGATATATTCATTCAAATATAATATGTGAAAAAAATATCAATCAAATTATCGCACTTGGAGGAGATATTCTCGGTACCGTTGAAGTTGAACCTGAGGATATCGGTTATGAAACACTTGACTACGGCGTTTATATTAACGCTAAAGCTATCAATAAGATAATATGTTATTCCAAGTGTAATCTATTTAAAGAGGGACGGAATAAAGTTGATGACTGGTATTGGGAAACTTATGGCGGCAGCGTTGGTGCAAATATTAACCTCGCAGGTTCTTCTAATTCATCTATCGCGTTAAAACGTTTAATTTCAAAAGGTGGAAGTTTGTGTGTTTATGTTGATGCAAAAGGAGATATTGGAAATGTAAGAACTAAGACAATTAAATGGCGGGAGTACTTGGATGATGAAGAATTTATATTCAGAGGTGGAGATGTATTCAGTTCCGCTTTCCTGCCGAATGTGGTTTACAAATCAAGTGTCGCAAGTGACTACGAAGGAAAAATCAATAAAATAAAAATTCCCGGAAAACTGTATGATTCATGGATTGGAATGAAAGGTCCGTTCCCGAAAAAAATAAAAATCGATGCCGAGCAGTTAATCGGGAACAGCGAAATCTGGGTTGATGCGGTTCCTTATTTAAAAGCTCAATAAATTCATTCAATCGCCCCGACATGCGCGGAGCGGCATTTATTGTTGTTTGATATCTTTGCGTATTTAGCGCCTTAGCGAGATAAATTATTAATTAGGAGATACTCGAAAAGATATTTTGTAAGAATCATTTCCGGCGACTATTCTTGTTGGAGTCCACGCTCTTGACCGGCGTATGTGTCCCGCGTATGCTGGGATGCCTGGTTCAGCGTGTATTTATGCAAAAACTATGTTCTAAAAAAAATACACCAATATTATTGTTACATTGAAAACTACCATCTCGCTATTCTCGATGGCAGCTACATTTATATTCGTTTAGTTTTCACACTTAACATTACTCGCCGGAATTGGGTCTTGCCTGACGATGAGATTTTAAAAATTGTTAAATAATAAATTATAAATTTAAAAACCAACTGGAAAATTATGTCTAAAATCATTACATTTACTGTATTAAAATTTGAATTGACAGTCGCGATCGCACTGCTCCTTTCAGTGTGTATGTCTACCGCACAGATGAACCATCAGACAGATCATCGGATGGACCGCCGGATTCCCGTTTCGATTCCTCATCATCCCGGAAACATTTTCCTCGCTGGCGAAGAAGTGAATGTTCCACTTTCCGCTGAAAAAATATGGACTGCGACCGATTATGATGGGAATACTGTTGCCCAAGGAAAGGTGAAAAACGACCGCGCTGAGTTAGGCAAACTTCCTACAGGTTACTATGAGTTATATGTAGATGGAATACGTCGCACCACGCTTGGAGTTCTTGCGCCGTTAATTGAACCCACGCCGCAATCTTCGCCTATAAGTGTTGACGTGGCAATGGCATGGTTCTACAATAAAGAGGAGCAGCCGGAAGTGGCTAACCTGTGCACATTGGCTGGAATCAACTGGGTACGCGACCGATTGTCATGGAATGAGATGGAACCTGTTAGGGGCAAATTTGTAAATTCAAGTAAGTATGACGATACAGCCGAATGCCAATCTGCTGCCCGGTTGAATGTACTGCAGGTTCATCATTCCTCCCCGTCCTGGGCTAACCGGGATCCTAAACGTTTCCCACTTGACCTGCGTGACGTTTTTGCTTTCCAGCGCCAAATGGCACGCCGCTGGAAGGGAAAAGTCTGCGCGTTTGAGCCGTGGAATGAGGCTGATATCGAAAATTTTGGTGGTCATACCGGAGCTGAGATGGCGTCCTTGCAAAAAGCATCTTATCTCGGACTGAAAGCCGGTAATCCTGAAGTTATTGCATGTATGAACGTGTTCGCATTACCACAGTTGGCAATCTTGGCGAATTTGAATGATAATCACGTGTGGCCATATTTTGATACATTTAACTTCCATCATTATGCTGACATCAATGCCTATCCGGGAATTTATGAAAAATTCCGGAAGGTGGCGGCAGGTCGGCCATTGTGGGTAACCGAATGCAATGTGCCGGTGCATTGGTCAGGTGATGACCAAAAACAGGAACCTGGAAAAGCTGACTTACGGTTACAGGCTGAACGCGTGGCGAAAGTGTATGCAGCATCCTTGGCTGAGGGTTCCGCGCAAGTATTCTATTTCATGCTGCCGCATTATGTTGAAGGCAAAACTCAATATGGAGTTTTGCACAAGGATCTTACGCCCCGTCCGGCATTTCTGGCTGTTGCCGCGTGCGGGCGTTTGCTGGCAGGTGCCAAGTTTCTCGGAAAACTAAAAGCATCATCTCCGAGATTGACTCCTGCCGGCGGAGATGTGAATGCATTTGTTTTCAGGTCCCGGCCGGATGGACAGAATCGGGATGTGCTGGCGGCATGGACGGACGGTAGCGGAACATATCTGAATATTTCATCTTCGCTGGCAGCCTACGATAATCTGGGTCGCAAAAGAACTGAAGACAAAGACATCGTTCTCACTCATTCACCGGTCTTTGCTATTTTCCCTAAGAACACATTTTCCGGAAAAATGCTGCAAATTCCTCAACCCGCACCAACGCCTGCAAAAGGCGAACCATCACATGTTGTGTTTCAATCATTGTGGCCCAAAGAGAACATTTCTCTAAATCTCTCGGCCTATCGCATTTCATCGAAAAAGTGTGAATCCATTCCGATCTTTGTTTACAATTTTGGGTCTAACACGGTGACAGGCACATTACGCGTGAAGGCACCGACAAGATGGATCGTAAAATTACCAACAAGTATTAAGATAAAACCCGGCGAACGCAAGGAATTGGTAATGAGCGTTGATTGTCAGCCCGGCTCGTATGCGTTAATTGAAACAGTTTGCATCAGTGGCGATTTTGGCGAAGCCGGCTCACCGGTTCTATCACT
This sequence comes from Chlamydiota bacterium, assembly GCA_003648225.1. Classification (GTDB taxonomy): domain Bacteria; phylum Auribacterota; class UBA3054; order UBA3054; family B51-G9; genus B51-G9. Next base: position 20,840 of record QMOL01000007.1, on the reverse strand, counting down.
GCGGCTAATGCCGCAGCCAAGTAAATTAAAAGTACGCAGTTCGTTGACTCTTCCATAATCTTCACAGGTAATCCGATGGAAGTCCCTGATGTGGTTCTGTCAAATAAGACATGGAAAAAATAAAAATAGAAATGAAGGCTGAAAAATAATATATTATATCAAAAAGCTAATATTTCGTTTGACTAGTGTCGTGTCAAGCTTGAGCTGATGGGAAAAATGTAGCTGCCGGCGAAAGTCTCCCCTTTGAAGGGGGGCCAAAAGTGGGAATGCTTGCGGCTACATTGTTTACGTTTTATATTCGCATTTTATATCACTAATGTCCGGTAAAAAAATAAACTGATAATAATTTTACAAAATCTAACCGGATAGTAATGATGCTATTTTTTTTTCACGCCGATTTTTTTGCACATTGATGATATTTTACATTGGCTGCACTTTGGAGAGAGGGGGAGGCATAAATTTTGGCCGTAAGTAACGAGCAGGCGGTTAAAATTTATCCAATATTTTTCAGGGAGTTTTTTCCTTAATATTAGTTCTGTTTCATCAGGTGTTTTTGTTTTAATATAACCCCAGCGATTGCTTATTCGATGGACATGAGTGTCAACGCAAATTCCCGGTTTATTAAATGCTTCAGTTACAACTAAATTAGCTGTTTTTCTCCCAACGCCATTAAATTTTAAGAGTTCATCAATTTTGTTTGGGACTTTGCCGTCATATTTTTCAAGGAGAGTTTTACAGATATTAATTATTTGTTTTGATTTTTGATTATAAAAGCCCACCGGGTAAATTAATTTTGCGATTTTTTTCTCACCGAGTTTCAACATCAGCAATGGTGTATCAGCGTGAGCAAAAAGCCGTTCGGACGCCGCGTATGTAGTTTTGTCTTTTGTTCTTAAACTAAGAATACACGCGATGAGCGTTCTAAAAGGGTCACATTTAACATGCGGTTTTGAAAGATAAGGGATTTTCATTTCTCTTATCGCTTCATCAAGAAGTTTAACCGCTAAGTGAATATTGAATTTTGGCATAATTATGTTAATTGGCACGGACAAAAAATTATCACATAAGAATATCAACGTTTATAGAGATAGAGTTTTAAAATGCAAGTTTTAACCGGTATACGCAGTTATCCTTTGAGTTTCAAGTTTCAAATTCTCATATCCTTAATCCATTCTTTAATTACTTCCACTTTCGGGATTATTCCGCTTGATTTAACGATATTTTGAACGGTTATAACAGCAGGAGTCATATCCACGCCGAAAGCGGCGATTTGTACATCATCAGAGATAATTTTTATTGGAAGTTGAACTCCGAGTTCTTTAATAGCCTTTTCGACATTTTTTTTAGTTTTTTTACACGCGTCACAACCGCTGCCCAGCACCAGTATTTCGCTGCTGAATTTTTTCAAATGAATTCTTAATTTTTTATTAATTTGTTTTTGGATAGCATTAATCATTTCATCTCTTGCCGGGATTCTGCTGACAAAGACGATTTCTCCATCGATACAAATTGTGGGGATGTTCCTGACCATCATACCGGTCATAAAGTCAACTGAATCAGGTTCTTTAATTTTATGTTCACGCCATATCACCAAATCTTCAAATTCAGGGACGACCGCTTTGACCGATTCAACCATATACTGACATGGAGCGCATGCTTCAGAATCGAGAGTAATAACATCGATAACGACTTTATCCAGTTTGCCATAATCGCTCATATCTAGATTTTTTTCAGGATCGGATTGTTTTACAGCGAGAGTTTTTGCTATTTCCTGTTGATAAGGGTCATTAACCAGTTTAGCCACAATCTCAAGATTTTCCGGAGGAGTTGCGTAAGGAATATCACATCCCGGCGCGAGAATAAAACCTTTATTTCCGCCAACGGTCATACAGTCCATCGCGTTTCTCATGCAGTCGTCGGTTGTCCCGAAGAGAAGAACGATAGTGAGCTGCATATTCCCGCCGAAACTAATATTATATTTTTCGCAAATTTCTTTAACATAAGCGAGGGGGATATTTTCATCGATAGAGACATTATCGGGACCTGTTTTACACATTTCTTCGATATTCGCCTGAGCGTGTCCACATACGAAGAAAGAGGAGAATTTTCCTTTTGCGCGGATTGCGTCAAAAACCGGCGCAACATAAGGAGTTACAAATTCAGCAAAGTGGTCGGGACCAATCTGACTTGTCATCGGGTCAACTATCGCGACGATATCGCAACCTGCCTCGATATAATATTCCGCTGCTTTAACGGCGACATCTTTACAAAATTCCATAATTTTTTTTATACCTTCGACATCATCATACATCGCCATAAAAATATTAGGACCGAGAAGATGAAGAGCGAGAGTAAACGGACCGGTAATTAATCCGTAAAAAGCAACATCAGGATGTTTTTCTACAAGTTCGCGTGTGGCATCGAGTACAACAGGAAATCTACCGTCATCAGGACCGGGAATTTTCAAATCTTCAAGAGTAACATCTTCGGAAAGCGGATGAGTAGTAACAGCAGGAGGATTATCATCAGCCCAGTTTAGCTGGCAGCCGAGGATTTCTGCTTCAATCTGAAGGTCGAAAGCGACGGGAATTCCATCGGGTTTATATCTTTTGATTGCTTCCCCTACACCTTCAACGATGAGTTCTTTAGATTTAAGGAATTCGGTAGCTGTTTTTCCGATTAGCGATGCGGCATGGCATCCGACGAAAGGCACCCATGGTGTACGTTCAGTTTGCTCATTATGCAGAGCTTTTAATAATAATTTTTTACCTGTCATTTTAGTCTCCTATGAAATGAATTATTGTATAGTAAGACGCGCTCTTGACCCGCGTATGCTGGGTTCCCAGCGCGTCATGGATTGTTGGATTATTGGATTGTTGGATTATTGGATTGTTGGATTATTGGATTATTGGATTATTGGATTATTGGATTATTGGATTGCTGATATATTTTAATAGATAAAAGAAGCGGAATTTTTCAGATTAATAAATTCTATTTCTGAATTATCTTTAATAACATGAATAAAAACAGGAAGTTTTGATTTTAAGGTACAGTTTAACTTTCCGTTATCTTTCTGCCATTCAATCTCAATAACTTCATTCGTCCCATTAACAGGGATTTTCCCTTTCGCGAAATTCAGGTTTCCGGGATGCGGGGCGAAAGTAAAATGTTTATCTCCCATATCATACCGTGGAATTATTCCGAGACAATACTGCGATAGAACAGCAGTTGGAGTCGCCGACCATACATGGCAATGCGACCAGTTCAGGTTAAAGACTTCCGCGATAGTTGTGAGTCCGTTTTCGAGGAACCATCCCCAGCATTTTTCAATTTGGCTAAGCACGAAACTTATTTCGCCATATTTAATTAAAACCGGAAAAGTAAAATAAGAGAAATACGGCGTGATAAGCTGCCGATTAGAAACTGATGAATCAGTTTGCTGCGGCGCATCGGGATTATTAGGAAAGCAGGATAAAATATGTTGTTTGATAAAGTCAACAGCTGTGCTGATGTTTTCTTTTTCTAACAAGTTGTTTTTCAAAGCGAGTACTGCGGAATGATAGCCGATTTTATCCCAATTGTTTTTCTTAATTTCCGGGTTGAGTTTTTTAAGAATAATCGATCGAACTTTTGCTGCTAAAGATTTATAATGTTCATCATTAAATCCGAGAATATCACACCATTTAATCATTGAATTAAGAGCGGAATAAAACAATAAAGTTGTCGCAACATCTGCTTTAGGATTATTACTGATATATCCCCAATCTATAAAGTTATGAACATTTGAAACATTGATACCGTCAGGTGTCAATTTATTTTCGCAAGCTGCAATGTTTTTTTCAGCGAAAGGAAACAGTTCCTCAAGAACAGCTGTATCTCCTGTAATTTTATAATAATTAATATTCGCGTCAGCCCAGAGAAGCGAGTAACTGATAAAATGAAGTTTATGTCCCGGATGAAGACCGGCAACGAGTCCTGTTTCATCTGCGCAAAAAGCTGCTTGTCGCAAGCCGCGCGCAGAGATTTTTAAATCCGGATAAGCGACAGAAGCGATAGCAGTTGACGGCAAAGCGTCACCGGTCCATTGTCCTCTTTCTCTTGTCGGGTTATCAGTAACCGCGTCTTCAGCGCAAGCATTTAAAGTATTTATTCCTGCTTCCCATATTTTTCCGAGTATAGAGTTATCGCATTCAAAATCCCCGGTTTTTTTATTATAATAAGTTCGTTCGATAAAATCTTCGTTTATAAACTTAACTTTATCTATCGGCGCTTTGATATAAATTTCGAGAAATCTTCCCGCTCTCGGAGTAATTGGCGAAAATTTTTGTATTCCTCCTTTTGCGATGTAATGGTCTAAATTTCTTGAGAGACCGGCAGATAAATTAATATACGGTGTAACTTTTCCATCAGATAGTGATTCACACAGAGCAAATTCAACAACGGAGTTTTCCGGAAGCTCAAGTACAAATTCAGGATATCCAAGACGAACGCGTCCAAGGTCATATCTTCTCCAAACGCCGTTTATGTCATCATTTTTTATATTTGCAAGTGATCGTTTATACCATGTCACGTCATATTCTTTTTCCCATTTTGGTGGAGAAATAAAATCAAAAGGACCTGTTAGTTTACCTTCATCAGTATGCGATAATTTGTGATGGATTCTATAGATTCCAGAGATATTTAGAGGTTTTGGTAACCCGATATCCGGATTAAAATAGATAACCTCTTCCCATTCTGAGTCATTGAAGTCGATTTTCTGCCACTCAGTAGGATTATCTTTTGTATTCACCCATTCGATCCACGAGAATTGCGGATTGGTTCTAACTGAAGACGGGATAAAGCCGTCAGCTTTCTTACATTTCCATTTAATCGGTATATTAGTTTCTGCTGTCCCGCAAGCGAAAAAAGGTTTGATTATCGAGCCGCAAAGTAAACGTGTATCAACACCATGATTATGCACAATGGCTGAAATAACATGTTTACCCGGTGGCAGAGATTTTCTAATAGTTTCGTATTCGGGATAATCTGCGGGGAATCTTGCCGGACCTTCAGTAAGAAAATTATTATCAATAAACGCTTGAAACCAATGAGTGCCCAAGATATTGAACACAGCCTCGGTTTCCTCATCAAGAATAAAAGAACCTCTAAACAATGCATAAGAATCTACGGCATTGTTGTCTTGATTATCTTTTGGCCAAAATGAAGCAGTAAACGTCTTAATAGTATTTCCCTCCACAATAGATTTGCAAAAATTATTCAGAATAATTTTTTACGGTTTCAACCATAGCAAGAATGTTTTCAACAGAAGTACCCGCCTGAATATTGTGGCATGAGCAGCAAACATATCCTTCCATATTTTTGCCGAGAGATTGCAGACAATCCAGCGTTTCTTTTTTTACTTCTTCGGGACCTCTGAACGGTAAAACATCCTGTGTATCAACCGCTCCGTGAAAGATCAAATTTTTGCCGTATTTTTCTTTAAGTTCAGCCATGTCCATACCCGGACAAATATGCTGGATTGGATTAAGAATGTCGATACCGACTTCAATTAGTCTTGGTATCAGAGGTTCTACCGCGCCATCGGAATGATAGAAGACTTTTTTTCCGTAAGAATGAATAAAATCGCACCATCTTTTCATTCTTGGTTTAAAGAACTTGTCCCACATATCCGGAGACATAAGCAGACTGATCTGGCTTCCCATATCATCGCTGATAAAAACAGCATCGATACTGTCCCCTGTCACTTCAAAGAGTTTTTTCATCATTTCAGTTTGTGCGTTTTCAATTTTGTCAAGCGCGGCATTAACGAATTTCGGTTTGAGCGCGAGATCCATCATAGAATTTTCCAAGCCGCGCATACTGCAATAGATTTCATAAAAAGAAACCCAAGGACCGAGAGTCGCGAAATTATTTGTAACTTTTTCTGTAATTTGCGCTGCAGCGGAATAATTAAATTTTTCAGGGTCAGGCCAATAAGGATAATCGTCTATATTTTCCAGAGCACAATCTTCAAACGGGCAGCTCATTCTTTCACCGTACATAGAGAGGCCTGATTTCACCATTCTCATTTGAACGCCCCATTGGGTCACCATTGCTGCATTTTCTACAAGCGGTGCGATTTCGCCTTCGTAAACCGGATTAATCCAAAACCATTTATCAATGCCCATTTTTTTATAGAGGTCGAAATCGTCTTCCGCGTTAAAATATTTTGCAAGGTCTTGATATACTTCAGCTGTATGCCAGATGTCTATAGGAATTCTGTCAACCGGTTTGCGGTTAAGAATATTGAGGACACGCTTTTTTGAATTCATGGTAATATGTTGGTTAGTTGGTTTAAATTCATTTCGCCTCGGCGGATATTCGACATTTTATAGATTCATCAATCCACTATTTCATTTTTATTATGTTCTTTTGCTTAGTACATCTTTTTCATAAGCGTACATTTCGTTTATCCAATCAGTACCAACGGGAACATTTTGTTGAGAACAATAGTAATCCCAAACGGAACCAAAAGGCATAGTTTTCATTTCTTCCATAAGCGCGAGTTTACCGGCGCCATCGCCTTTAGCTTCGAGCTGTTTAAGTTTTTCCGTCGGGTCGAGCAATGAATAAAGAATACCTTTCATTGCCGCGCGAGTACCGATTGTCCAAGCGCCTATTCTGTTAATGCTTGCATCAAAGAAATCGAGAGCGATGTAAGTTTTATCGAAAGCGTTACCGCGAGATAATTCGAGGAAGACATTTTTAAGGTCGTCGTTAAAAATAACGACATGATCACTATCCCATCGAATTGGTCGGCTAACGTGCATTAGGAGATTATTTTTAAATTGCAGAGCGGCAGAGATTTTATCATGAATAGTTTCTGTTGGATGAAAATGTCCCATATCAAAACAAGGGATTACATTACTTGTCATTGAATAACCCAAATAAAATTCATGTGAGCCGACGACATATTCTTCACTACCGATGCCGAACAATTTACATTCAACCGCGTCTATACATTTTGAAATATCGATTCCATTTGCTTTATCAAAAATTTTGTTATAAGAATCTTTCAGGCGTGCGCGTGGTGACCATCTGTCAGCGGGAACATCTTTAGTGCCGTCAGGTATCCAGAAATTGATAACGCAAGGAGAGTTTTGGTTTTCCGCGAAAGCTTCCGCGATTTTCCGACATGCGATACCGTGACGAATCCAATAAGCTCTGATATTTTCATCATCATTTGAGAGAGTAAAACCGTCAGCGGCTTTTGGATGGGAGAAAAAAGTAGGATTAAAATCTAAAGCTATATCATTTTTTTTAGACCAATCCATCCATTTTGAAAAATGTTCTGGTTTTAGCTGATCGCGTTCAACCGGAGTATCGGTTTCGCAGTAAAAGGCGTGAATATTCGCTCTTTTTTTCCCTGGAATCAAGCTGAAAGCTTTAAGCATATCCGCGCGAAGTTCATCGCCGTTTCTTGCCACTCCCGGATAATTACCTGTAGCCATAATTCCGCCGGAAAGGGCTACGTCCGGGTTTTCGAGTCCGCGCACATCATCGCCTTGCCAGCAATGAACCGAGACAGGAATAGAGTCAATTTTTTTTAAAGCTTTATCGACATCAACGCCGAGTTTTGCGTATGCGTTTTTAGCGAAATCGAATTGGGCATTAATTTCGTTTTCATTAATTTTATCTTCACACATTATTTTGCTCCTTACTATTAATTAATTGCTATAATAAAAATACAGTATTTAAAGGTGCAAATTATTTGCAAATTGCACGCTGATAATATATAATATCATAAAACGAAATAAAAACAATAGATTTACCGTTCTGATTAACTATGTTTTTTGACACTCAATAAATGAAAAATAATATTTCACAAAGCAATTCTTTCTTTAAATACATTACCGTAAGCGAACATGACATCGACTGGGGGCTGTATTTAATGGGCTCCGGATTCGCTCATACTTCACCAAATGAAACTTATCCGCCTTCCGGTCATCCGACGGTTTATAATTTTAATTGGAAGCGAGGCAGAATAATCAATGAGTTTCAAATATTGTATATAGCGAAAGGCAGTGGAGAATTTGAAACTATAAAGACCGGAACAATAATGGTTGATGAAGGTGATGTTATTTTCCTATTTCCCGGAATTTGGCATAGATACCGTCCTGACAAAAAGATTGGATGGACGGAATACTGGATATCATTCAACGGTGATATTCCTGAGCGGCTGCTTCACCGTAATATTTTTTCTCCTGAGACTCCTGTTGTTCATCTTGGTTACAATGCCCAGTTAATAACACTTTACCGAGATATTTTTGATTTGGTAAGCGAAGAAACAATTGGCAGCCATCAATTAATAGCTTCAATGACAATGCAGATAATGGCAATGATTCGCGAAGCAATATTGAAGAAAAGTTCCGGTGGGAGCAATGTTGACAGAATAATTGCCGATGCTAAAAAAATCATCACTCATCATATTAATAAAACCATAAATATGGAAGATCTGGCAGATGATCTGCACATAAGTTATTCTTGGTTTAGGAGAATGTTTAAGCATCATACAGGACTCCCGCCAAACAAATATCATCTTCAGCTTCGAATAAACCGCGCGAAAGAATTATTATGTAACACAAATGATTCGATTAATTTAGTGTCCGAAAAAACGGGCTTTTCGTGTGCATATCATTTTATGTCAATATTCAAAAAGCATGTTGGCGTTACACCTACGCAATGGCGGAATTTAAGCAGAGGGCAGATGTGAGGGTTGCGAACTAATATGCTTCAAGTTTTTTTATTGAGCATAAACCGTCAGTTTTCTTTTCAAGTTCAATTACGTAATGCTTTTTACGAGTAGCGCTAACTATATTATCATTCATTTTTGTGTTTTGGTCTTTTGCAGATGATTTTAATGTCTGCGCATCCACTTCTACCGTAAAAACAGACGAATCAACGGTTAAAATATTACAACATCTTTCAAACGCTTCCGGGGTAATGCCTTTAACTTTCAGCAAATCCGACAGGTTTAAATATGGTTTAAGAGTTGGTTTATTGTTACCATCAATACCGCGATTAATATTTTCTGCGAGTTCTTTGCTAACGCCGGGCAGAGCGGCAAGGAGGCGTTGTGAAGCGGTGTTTATATTCACTCTTCCGATAATAGGCAGGGGAGTAATCATAGCGTAATTAAACCATGCGAAACCGGAGCTTTGTTTTCCGACAGTTTTTAAAGTATTTTTAACACTATCTCTTTGAACGACATTATGAGAAGTCAATCTAAGTTTAAAACCGCCTGTGTCAGAAACATTATCGGGTGTGATTTTCCCGGCTTTAAATGAGTCGGATTTTCCATATTTTTTATTTTGGCATAATTTATTATAAGCTTTAGATTTATAATTCCAAACATCAACATCAATAGAAGCATTTCTGTTTTCTTCGAGAAACTCGGTTGTATTAATTGAATCGTTCAATCCGTTAATATACAAGTTGTAATTTCCTTTTACGGGAACAATTTTTTCCCATGTCCATTCGCCGACGTCATTACCTTGCCGCGTATAACAAAAACCGGTATTGTATCCCGGCCCGAGCGAGAAGAGATCACCGCGGTTTGGTTTCAGCGGTTTTCTTCCCGGAGAAGACCGTGGGATCATTTTAGATTTTTTATCAGCGAGTAGAATAGTTCTTTTAGAGTTACCGAAGATTGGATATGATTCACCGCGAAGCGGACCTGTAAGGAATCTGAGTTTTTGCCCGACCCATTGATTATTTTCCCAGTCTCCGCCGCCATTTTTCGACGTTATACTTTGTAATGTATTAGCGGCTACCTCTCCATTTGCGGCTTTCCATCCGACGCGTTTGACATTATTACCGCAGGATTCCAGTCTAAGGTAAGACGAACACATTACATCAGCAATAGCGCCAAGCATTTGCCTTGCTTTCGATAGATTCCCAGACACTCCGAGTTGTTGAAATTGTTCAGTAGAAGTAATTTTTCTAATTTCGCCAACATTTGCGTAAGGACCGTTTTTAATAAAAAAGCTTCCTGATTTTCTTGCTTTGAGGGCTTTGTTAAGCGCTTCAGTTTCCGTACCGCCGATGGTGACTTTTCTTTTATACCAGAGAGGTTTTGTGGGGTCGGCTTTTTGACTTGAAAATTCGAATTCATCAGATTCCAGGCTGCCGTATTCAACCGTTCTTGCGCAAACCTGGTCATATTCATTTTTCAAGGTAAGCGAAACAATACCTCCTCTTTGCGGCAATCCGAGAACCATCACATTATAGCTGCTGTCAACGTCCGTTCCCGTTGAGGTAAAAATTTCATTATTTCTGTAAGCGAACTCAGAGATAACCGGGAAGAAGAAATTATGAGAAGATTTAGGATCTGTTTTTTCTTTTTCATTAATAAATTGAAAAGTTTCTTTATTAAATAAATCTTTTTTAAAATTTTCATTTTGAAGATAAATTGCAAGGCCGGCACGGGCAGCACCCTCAGAAGTATCGCCGGGATAAAACATTTTAGTTTTTTGGATTTTGTACATAACACCCCATCTTTGTTTATCCATTTGGAAGACGGGAATTTGTTCATCTGCGCGGGAACCCCATTTTTTGTCTGCATTGCCGTACCAGCCATCAAAAAGTTCGGTATCATTAACGAGATAGAAATGCCCGCCGGGTTTAACAACGGGATTATCGTCAATGACTCTTCGTCTGAGTTTTGTGTCATAATAAGCTGTACGGCGGATTCTGCCGATTTCAGTTGCAAGAACACCCGTATTACAAATTACTCTCCAATTTGCGAGTGAAACAGGTGTTGCCGAAGCATTATACATTTCAGTAACTTCCGGAGCAACCATACGGAGATAAGCAAGTTCCTGTGCCACGCCGGATTTAAAGTTAGCTTTTTTTGAAGAGTTCAGAATAACACTTAACCATCCATTTCCGTCCGTACGTATTGGTTCTCCATCTTTATACCACCAGTATTTAAAGCTTTCTTTAGTAACAGGATCGCTGTCTTCAGAATGTTTGCCATTAATTTTGCCATCAACACCGAGATCTGTGCAAAGGTAACCTTTTTCTTTCATGCCGAAAGTTCCACCTTTCGGCATTCTATTTATCATAATTTTAAAGTACCTGTTGCCGATTGGCTGTCGTGAACGGGCTACATACATATTATTGACATTTGGCAATTCAGCTGAGGGGTGACAATTCCCCCATCCGAAGAAACAGACACTAATATCGACTTTATCATTAAACGGATTCCCCGCGGGGATATTATATATTTTTCTAATTTGTGATTCGAAACTTTTTCTTGTAAAAACATCATTTTTATCAATTGTGAAATTTTGATCGGAAGATGAGCTGTATACTTTGTAAGTCCCAACCGGTTGTCCTCGAGTTCCCTCCGGATCGCCCCAGGTATAGATCATAGCGTAAGAACCTTTAAAGAAATTATTGGGAAATTTCGGGTGACCGTTTTTTGTGAGGTGCATTTTTTTCAGAGTTTTTATAAGGTCTTTATAAAGATAAGTGTAAGATTTATCAGAATTTCGCAATCCGGGATTATAAAAAGAGCAAAAAGCACCGTTGTTTCTTAAAGACGGAGGTGTCCAATCCCATCCGGCAGGTGCCCCCGGAAGTTTTTTAGGTGGTTCAATTACTAAAGTTTTCGATTGGTTACCTCTGCAATAATTTTCGAGGACGGGGCTTGAAGAAGATCCTTTTTTCCCGGGACCGTTTGGAAGTTTAAAAGATATTCTGCTACCGCCGGTGTTATAGCTAAATTTTCCGATTCCTTTTGGAACACTCACCCGCCAGGCGTGTCTGGGGTCAAAAAGATACCATCCACGTCCCGGGATAGCGCAATAAGGCCAGCTTGCGCCGAAGAAAGTTCTTTTGCTGTCTGTCGCGCCGATATATTTTTCCCAATATTCGTCAACATTATCGCCGGCATCGGTAATTTTATTTTTAACGAAAGTATAAGTATTCAACATTCCGTTACAAGAATTACCATCACGAATCATAAATGTGCATGATTCATCATTTGCCACAACTTCATTAAAGCAAACAGCTTCAACGCCGTAAGTAGAGCCAAGAGTTGAGAGCACATGGTTTTCGTCCCGATAATCGATAGCATTAACAGCGAGCTGTGATCGTTTTGCTGCATCGGATTCAAAAGTTTGCGTGTTATTAGCGGCATCAATTTTACGGCGGCATTCGCGAATGGTAAAACAATTTAAATCGGCCGGTTTATCATTAGGCAGAGTTTTTGAACCGGGTTTGTCGATAGAATAAACAGTTGCGCGCTTAGGTATTTCAGCTTGGAGCGTTGCTTTTGTTGCCGGACTAATTTTATCCAAGTTCATCATAAAAACGGAAAGCATATCACCAATACCGGTAAACTTTCTATCATCACCTTGAGGATACCAGGGAGAATATTCGTTTGGATCATCTATACCTTCATCATCTTCATCGATAAAGCCGTCGGCATCGTTATCGATGCCATCGGAAGTTAGAATCACATTATTTTCATCATCATCTCCTCGAGCTCCCGGGACATGATTAGGGCCATAGCGATAATCTATCAATTTTTTTGCTAATTTAGAGCTAATTTTAAGGGCGGCAGGCAGGGAAATTTCCCCTGTATTCCATCCTTCGCCGCATTTAGATTTATGCAGTAGGAATGCTTTAGAAACATTAACTTTAGCTGCTTCATCTTTAATATTGATTTTATATCTGCCGATGGATTTTCCTGTTGTATCTTTAACATAAAACCATTTATCGGAATATTTATTTTTTTTATCAATAGTTCCTGCGACTTGAAGAATTGTGTTAAGAGATAAGTTGTTTTTACTTGTTAGAGAAGGAGATGAAGCAGTGGTTATCAATGCTTCCGCATGTTCCAGACCTGTATTCAACAGCATATCAAGAGTTAATGATTCAGCCGCCACAGCCGATTGTCTAGTTTCAATTCTGCTGAAAACAATGAATGTTGATGCAAGAATTGCAAGGACAACCAGAACAGCGAGAACAGCCACAAGAGCAATCCCGCGTTTTTTATTTTTTCCCATAACAAATTTATTTAGCGGCTGTTTTTCTCGAAACCAAAATGGTTCTCATTCTCGGATGAGAAAGTTTTCTGTTTATTTCAAGTAGGTCATCATAATCATCGACAGAAATCACCGCCGGATTGATATCAACGGAATCAATAATTTTAATTTTACTGCCTGAAACCAATGTTTTAGTAGTAATTGTTCCCGCGTTTTCCGGCGCTTTCCACGTAATATCCGGAGGTGTTAATTTAACATTGTCAAATTCTTTTGGGAGTTCAACTGAAGCAGTAAGAATCATCTTAGTTTTATTACCCCACGAAACAGGGTTGTCTCTCACATCGGATTTTAAGCCAAGAATGTTATTCAAGCTGATAGGAACTTTAAGATATAGAAAATCACCGTCAAGAATCGCGAATTTATCTACTTTAACAGTAAGCTGTTCAATTCCGGGATAGGAATCAAATTTAGTAATAAGATTACCAACAGGAGTTGCGCCTTGTGAGATTGTCGAGATGGCATTTTGGAAATATCGTTTTCTATCTTCCGGAGTAATTTCATCAAAATATTTTTTATCGGAGGCATAGGTTGTGCCGAAGGATTTTGTTGTTTTGGTAATTTCCGCATCTCCGTTTTCAGATAGTTTTATTGTATATTCAACTTCAGTTTTATCAGCTTTGTTTGATGAAGCATTAATAATACTTATTTTCCCTTTTGGCAGAATAAGACCCGGTCGACCGTCGTGGGGAGTACTTCCTAGAGATGCATATTGAGAAGTATCATTCAAATAAATATCATTGTCGCCGGATTTTACTTTTACAAGAACACCGCCAAAAGTTGATCGGAGAGGATATTCAATCATAGGTTTTCTAACTTTTTTAACCATAGACAGCCAGGAAGAAAGAATGAACTGTGGTTTTAAACCGATTGCTTTAAGCATTGAATAAATAACAATTGCTTTATCTGCTCCATTTCCGTAACCGTCTTTTAAAGTTATGTTTGCGGGAGTAACGGCTGAAAGCGGCATAGAAACAAACGAAGGACCCGCGGAGCGGATATTTTTAGTAACAAAATCTCTGATTGCAATAATTTTATCGTTATCTGTTTTAGAATTTGCTGTAAGTTCTTTTGCTTTTGCGGCACATTCAGTTTGATTTTTTGCTGCGGCGAGAAATATTCTGCCGACTTTATCAGCATAATCGGTCCAATTCCCGGTTGAGAGAAAAACGGTAGGATTAAAATAGTACCAAGGAGGTAGATTTTTTTCCTTTCTAACAGGTCTTTGGTCGGAAGTTTTCCACTCATAGATTATTTTTCCATCCTCCTCATTTTTTGATGATTCAATTTCATCGGAATCGGGATTTTTAACCTTAACTCTTGTTGTTGCAGGCAAAGCAACTCTAACGGTTTCATCGACAATAGAGTCGAAACTGTTAAAAGAAGTTCTAAGTGCGTAGAAAGGATGTTTTTTATAAGTTCTTTTAATTTCGTACTCAATGATATTCCCAACGTCCACATCCGGTAAACTCGCTACAAGAATTTTACCCGGAGGGTATCGAGGAGCGGAAGCCACCCATCCGGCGTCCATAAGATTAAGTTCATTTTTGCTGAGTTTTTTTTCATTTCCGTCAGTATCAGTAACGACGGCTTTAATTATCTCAACGTTTTCCCAAGAGGGGTTATAATGGATTTTAATTTCCGCGTTGTCTTTTTTCCCTGCATAAGTAAGGATTTCTTTTGTAACTTTCGATGTAGTTGTCCAATTTCTCGAATTTTTAACATCAGTATCAATAATTTGTTCTGATATTTCCGTATCACCTTCCGGAGTGTAAGAATAAGAATTTTCACTTTCGTCAAAGTCTTCATCGTCCATTCCTGAGAAAGAGATAGTTTCGAAGATAGGTTGTTTTCGGTTATTGTACTCGATTTTTTTAAGCAGTTTTTTCATTTCAAGATATTCATTAGTCGAAAACTCAACCGCTTTAACCAAAAATTCACCTTCGCCTGAGAGTTTATTATTTTGCGTATTAATAGTGCGTGACCATTTAATCAACTTATTGTCAATATTATCAAATTTTGGTAATGCGATATTTTTACCCACAGCGTTTTTTAAATTCAGGTTAACAGTTTCTTTAATTCCGCACGCCAGGTCTGTTTTTAAGGGATATTTTCTTTTATCGAGGCCAAAACTTCCGCTTAAAATTCTGTTTGCCAAGCCAACGGAAGGACCGAACCAAGGGATAGCGAGCATTGTTTCTTTTTTCCCTGAAACGAATAAATCCGGTGCTGTATATTCTATTTCAACAACAATTGGACGAGTTAAATCCATCATATCATCCGGTTCGAGAGAAAAATCCGTTATTTTCGCCCCCGGAGCGACTTTTTTAATAATACCTTCAAACACGCGTCTGATTTCATCAAGTTCCATTTTAGCGAAAGCGCCGCGATAAGCTCTATCGTTAATTCCTTCGAAGACAATTTTAGAGGTTGCTTTAAGGTATCCTTTATTATTATATTTAGCATTTGTAGTTACTTTAACGAGATTTTTTTCTGCTGGAATGATAGGTGTTGTTTTTAGAGTTTCACCTTTTGGACTTGCAACCATATAGCTGCAATTATTCAAATAGACCGGCAGTAAATCTTTTGTGGTTTCATCTGTTGTGTCCATAAGGGAATAAGAGGCATTATCATTTTTAATTGCGGTAATTGCGTGATTAAAAAACGCATTTGGCACTTCTTGATCTTTTTTAGGCTGTCCGCCGAGCATTAGTGTTGTGTAAGCATCAAATCCCGCGATTCTCAGCATTGCCGCAAGCAGAGCGGCTTTATCACGACAAACGCCATATTTATTTTCAAATGTTATTGATACATCATGAGGTTCATATCCCGGAGCTGTATCTTCGGTAGTGATGCCCATATATCTGATTTTTTGTGAAACGAATTTAAATATGGCTTTAATTTTTTTATTTGGATCAGTTATTCCTGCGGTTAATTCTTCAACCTTATTTGACATTTCCGGAGTTACAGCCTGCAATCTGGGTTCACAGAGTTTGTAATACCATTTTGACACTTGCTCCCATTTAGGAATAGTGCTTAAAAGTAAATGTTGGAGCGGTTTATAAGCAGGCATGCCCGGTTCAGCAAACATTCTCGGCACATTACGAACGACCCATTTATGAGTAACAGTTGTTGCGCCGGTTTTTTTAGTATATTTAACGGTATTAGTAATTTCATTTTTCAAAACGATATGTTTTAAAGGACGTTTTTTAGGGGCAATGATTTTAATTTCCTGGTGGACAATCGGCATTGGTGCTTCCATTACCTCAATATCATACCATGTATTTGGTACTCTCGGTTTAGTTTCAGTTTTTTTAAGAAGTAATCTTGCCATATCGCCGATTTCAAGGTCGGGGAAACTTATTTTTACAACACGACTGTTCGGGTTATAAATATTCATATCCATTTGCGATGCTTCAACCATATCTTTTGTGTTTTTCTTAATATCAACAGGAATAATTTTACCATTTGGCTTGATAATTTGAACTTTTAATACAACTGCTGTGCCATAAGCCGTATCATAACCGATAGAACTTGTTCTTTGGTTTCTTTTGCCTTTTTCAGTAAGAACTTTTATACATTGATCATAAATTGATTGATGAGTGCCATTCGGATAGTATTCTGTTTTAGTGAAGTCGGCGACAATAACTTCATCGGAATTAGGGAACGCGTTTGTTGTTATTTTTTTACTTGCATTAATAACTTTAGGAATAGATATTAATCCTATGTCAGATTTTTTTTGTGTAGCTAAGATAGAAGTAACTGATAAAAATAATATAGCAATTACAAATAAGAATTGTTTTGTTTTCATTTTATTTCCTTTTTGTTAATAATTAACTAATTGTGAAACCTAACTGTTTATTATATGAAAACGCTATTATTAAGTCAATATTGCAACAATTTTAACATATTGCAACAATTTTGCTTTTATGCTATAATAAATAAATTCTACATCGTTAAATTACTGAACAAGGAGAAACCATGACAACCAAATTTACTCTCAGTCTTATCGCTATTTTCATATGCCAATTAACTTTTTCAGCTGTTGTTACTAATATCACAAGTGGTGGTGCTGAATATGCAACTGTTGGTGCTGCAGTCACAGCAGCTGTTTCCGGTGACACTCTTTTACTCAGTACAGGTGTATTTGCGGAAAACATTGATATTAGCAGCAGTAAAGTTCTTACCTTCAAAGGAGGTTATTTATTTGATTTCAGCGCAACCGTTCCCGGAGAAAAAGCTGTTATTGCCGGAACAAGCACTGCACAATCATGTATTGATGTTCTGTCCGGCAGCGGGTTGAATCTCTTCGATATCGAACTTACCAACGGCGGTAGCGCGTCATATGGTGGCGGCGTGGATTATCACGATGGAACAACCGGTGTAATTGTAAATTGCTATATTCATCACAATTTATCCAAACATGCCGGTGGAATATATATCCGGAACAACGCTTATGTTATAATGACTAACACCGTTGTAGATTTTAATTATGCTTTAGTTTATGGCGGGGGAATCGCTGTTGAAGGCGGAAAACTTTCAGTTGCGCAAAACTGCTATATTAAAGACAATATGGCTGTTAAGATGGGTGGCGGAATTTATGCCATAGACGCGGATATTTTTATGACAGGCACAAATACTTACCTCGGTATTTTTGCTTTGTGGTCGGGGGCTAACAACTGTACAAACGGTGATGGTGGCGGAATATATGCTGCCAACTCGGATATCGTTTTGTCAGGCGCACAATGCTCTGCAGGTTATAATTTTTGTTCAAGAGACGGTGCAGCTTTTTATATTACTAACAGTTCACTAAGTCTGTTAGATAATTCGCAAATTTTTGCCGGATGGGGAACTCGGAACGGTGGCGGAATCTATGCTGCGGACTCAGAAATTATAATGGACGATTCGGCAATTGCATGGTGTTCCGCAACTCATGGCGGAGGAATTTTCGCCGTATCATGTTCGGGAACTTTTAATAAAGCTACAATAGAAAATAATTATGCAAACAACAACTCAGGATTTGGTGGCGGTATTTTTGTAATGTCAACCGGATCATACATTTTTACCGATTCAGTTTTCGTTGATAATAAAGCATATTACGGCGGGGGTATTTGTGCATATTTAACTGCCGGAGATTTTATTTTGAATAATACCGATATTATTAGTAATAAGGCTACCAGCGCTAACGGAATAGGCGGGGGTGCTTATTGGTTTTCATTAGGCACACTTAATGCAAGAAACTGCTTATTTAACTATAATTTCTCCGATGGTTTTGTAGGCGGTATGTATCTTCCCGTTTCCGGAAAATTCTTGTTTAATAATACTGATATTTCATATAATTCAGCCAGTAACCATATCGGCGGAATCGCAGTTGGACCTGCGGGACAACTGAAATGCATCGACTGCAGCATAAATAATAATCGTGCCGATGCCAATACAAACAGCATTGGCACTGGAGGAGCTATTTACAGTAGTGGCGGGACAATTGATTTAATTTCCTTAAACAACACTTTTTCTATAACGAATAATAGTGCAGCTGATGGCGGAGCGGCATTCCTTATAACGAAAGGACAATTATCAACTTACGGCGATGTTTTATTTGAGAATAACCGTGCTTCTCAAAATGGCGGTGCGATATATGCGACTAATCAATGTTTTGTCTCTTTTATGCCGACAAATAATGCGTCTGCACGGATAATTGATAATTTTGCTCAAAATAATGGCGGCGCTGTAGCAATGTATGAAGCAAGCGAATTTATAGCTGTAAACCCACTGTTCGAAAACAATTTAAGCTCAAATTACGGCGGGGGTGTTTATTTTTATACAAGTACAGGAACTGTCTATGCCGCATTCTCCGGTTCTAATTCTGTTCCGCCATGTACTTTTATCGGCAACAAAGCTCTTTTTGGTGGCGGAATTTATGGATTTAACGCAAGCATATTAATTAGTGACAGCATTTTTGTAAGTAATTCCGCATTCGATGCTACTGGTAAAGGCGGCGCTGTTCGTGGCTTTGGAAGTTCTACTATCAATATGGTTAACTCAATTGTGGCACACAATAATGCTTTTAGCGGTGGCGGAATCGGTATAGCAGCTGCTGCGTTTATGCAGATGAAGCAATGTACTGTAACTGAAAATGGTATCGGAGGTATCGCAGGCGGAACTCTTGCCATCACTAATTCAATTATTTGGGATAACGATGGTGTGGAAATCACTGCAGGTAAAGTTGTAGATTATTGCGATGTTGACGGCGGATATGCTACCGGCACAGGCAATATTGATGTGGACCCAATGTTTGAAAACGCCGCTGCATTAGATTATCAGCCAGCTCTCGGTTCTCCCTGTGTTGATACAGGAACGATTGTAAATGTGCACAATGACTGCATTGGTGATACACGCCCGATGGGAGGAGGTTTTGACCTTGGGGCTTATGAATTAAATCCTGCACCATTATTGAAGGTTGTTCCTCTTGAAGTTGATTTTGGTGATGTTGTTGTCGGTGATAATCTTGATTTGCCGGTTTCGGTAGAGAATCTCGGTAACAGTTCTCTTAACGGTAATATCATAAATCTTATGGTTCCGATTTTCTCAGTTCAAAGCGGATCGCCTTATACTGTGACGCCTCTTTCAAGCAATGTTGTAACATTAAGATTTTCACCAATTGCTGAAACTCCTTTTACCAATACAGTCACATTCCAAAGCAATGGAGGTAATAAAAATGTAGTGTTAATAGGAACAGGAATCCCGGAAGGCGGAAGTGAGCTGATTATTGGAATGTTTATATTATTTTTTTGGGAAATAAAATCAAAATTATCACGGTTATAAATTAATCCCAATATATTTTCTATCGGAATAAATTTCCTGACACTTAACCCATAAAGGTGTATCATGAAAAAACTATCAACAATTTTTATTATTTTTATTTTAATATTTTTTGCATCGCAAAAAATATTAGCTTGGACAAACTATGTTTCCGCAGCCGGGTCGGATACCGCGCCTTATGATACATGGGCAAAAGCCGCGCATAATATTCAGGATGCTGTAAATTACGCAGTTGAAGGAAATGCTGTGCTGGTTACTGATGGGACTTACACAGTTTCCAGCCAGATTGTGATAGTTACAAACAACATTATTTTAAAAAGTGTAAATGGAGCCGCCAGTACTGCTATTGATGGAAATACAACAACACATTGTATTTATTTACGCGGAATATCAATTATTGATGGCTTTTTTATTAGAAACGGAAAATTTTCAAACGGAGGCGGAATATTTGTTCAACATCGTGGAGAAATTCTGAATTGCAATTTTACAAATAATCTTGCCTTAATCAGTGGTGGTGCAATTAATGCTGAACATACTCTGATTTCAAATTGTTATTTTAAAGGAAACTCTGCTGTTAGCAATGGAGGAGCAGTTCATTTAAAAGCAAACAGTTCAATGAAAGACTGTGTTGTTGAATATAATTCAGCAATTAATGGCGGGGCAGTTTTTTGCACTGAATCAGCTGATATTTCTGATACAGTAATCAATAATAATAACGCAAATTCCGGTGGTGGAATTACTGTTGATAACGGTTCATTAACAATAAATAAAAATTGTTTTATAAGAGATAATGTCGCTATTAAAATGGGCGGCGGAATTTACGCGAATAATGCCGATGTTTCAATTACAGGAACAAATACATTTCTTGGCGTTTTTTATTTTTGGTCAGGGGCAAACTATTGCACAAACGGCGATGGCGGCGGGGTT
>QMOL01000006.1 GCA_003648225.1 Chlamydiota bacterium | reverse complement strand
TAAAATCAATATAAGCAAAACTTCCCATTTCACGAAAAATGATTTTATTGATCTTTTCGGCTCATCGGAAACGCTGTAGCGTGAATCTGTTTGACGGTCTTTAAGCATGTTTGTTTTATTTCTATAAATCTTTAATTATCTAAACAAATTCCAATATCTAATGTCAAACCAAACTCCCATATTTTACTCATTGGTTATTCCTTAGATTAATTAGGTCAATTGTTTCTTCACTCCCTCCTCGTTATCCAATTCTTCAAAATTCTTTTCACAGGCAATTTATTACTCCGGCTATTTATAATTATTGCTATAATTATTGCCGCACCGGAAAGCGCCAACTGCCAGAATGGTGAAATTCCCATCGATGGCAACGCGTTCGCGATTAAACTTAACAGTAACGCTCCAAGTATTGCTCCGGGAACTGTGCCTATTCCTCCGAGATTGCTTATTCCTCCTATTGCAACGGCAGCAACAGTTTGCAGTTCAAACCCCTGCGCCAGTTCAGTATAAGCGACAGCGAATCTCGCCACCCAGAGATAACCGCAAAGTCCTGCAATCAGGCCGGACAGACAGTAAGCGTAGAAAATATTTCTTGAGATTTTGAGTCCAACATATTCCGAAGCCAGGGTATTATTTCCGATACTGTAAATTTCTCTTCCGAGTCTCATTTTATTAAGGAAAATGTACATAAGAATCCCGACAATAATCGCAATCCAAATAATCATTGAAATTCCTAAAAAAGAAATATGTGGAAAATTTAAAAAACTTTCCGTTAAATCCTGAGACTTTATCCATTGTCCTCCATTAGAAATTATAAACGTTAATCCGCGATAGGCGTTCATCGTTCCTAAAGTAACAACAAGCGGCGGAAGTTTTAAATAACCAATCAAAAAACCGTTAAACATTCCAAGTAGTAACCCGACAGACAAAGCAAGAAAAATCAGAAATAAAATCGGTGAATCAGGATGAGAATGGCAAACCTTACCCACAAGCATTCCTGTAAAAGCTATATTTGACGCGAGGGATAAATCAATGCCTCCTGTGAGCATTACTATCATTTGCGCCAAAGATAAAATTATTAAAATTGAAGAATCCTCAAAAAGAGAGGATATTCCGCCAACAGTTAAGAACGAAGGTGTTATGTAACCTGTTGCGACAATAATTCCGGCAATAATTGTCAGTAGGTAAAATTCTCTGTTTTTAAATTTTTGAAGCATATTACATAAAAATCTTTACTTTATAGTTCAGCTTATCGGCGAATCCTTTATGTGGTTAAATTTATATATCACTTAGTCATGCAAATCAGATCCTACATCAGCCGCGGCAGTCATTATTTTTTCAGCATTAAAATCTTCACGACTTATTTCCGCCTTTATTTCCCCCTTGTACATTACTATTATTCTGTCCGATAATCCCATAACTTCCGGCAATTCCGATGAAATTAAAATCACACTTAATCCCTGCAAAACAAGTGAACTTATAAATTTATGTACCGCGGCTTTCGATGCCACATCAATTCCTTTTGTAGGCTCATCAAGAATCATAATCCCGGGCTTTACTGCCAGCCATTTTGCGATAACTACTTTCTGCTGATTGCCGCCTGACAATTCTTCTACCGGCATTTGCCAATTATCAGCTTTTATCTGCAGTTTATTACCATATTCTCTTGTTATCGCCAGTTCTTTTTCTTTGGAAATCAATCCTCTTTTCGCAACTCTATTTAATGATGGTAATGTTATATTATTTTTGATTGACATTTCTAAAATCGTACCGCAATGCTGCCTGTCTTCAGGAAGATAAGCGATTCCGTTATCAATTGCCGCTTTAGCATCCGGGAATTTTATTTTTTTTTCATTTAAAAATATTTCTCCGGATGATTTCAGTCCCTCTGATAATCCCATCAAAGATTTAAATAACTCACTCCTTCCGGCGCCAACCAATCCATAGAAGCCTAAGATTTCTCCTTTCCGCAGGTTAAAATTAATATTTTTAAATTCTATATTATTGCTGTAATTTTTAACTTCTAAGACCTTTGCTCCGATCTCGACATTTTCTTTAGGGAAAATCTGCCCTATTTCTCTGCCTACAAGCATTTTTATTAACTCCTTTTCTGTAACTTCATCCATATTGCCATCGCTGATATATTTCCCGTCTCTAAAAACATAATACCGGTCGCACAGCTCAAATAATTCTTCAAATTTGTGGGAAATAAATAAAATGCCTTTTCCGTTATCTTTTAACTTTCGGATGATTTTATAAAGCCCCCGCGTCTCTCCCAATGATAAAGCGGCAGTCGGTTCATCAAGTATGACCACATCGGCGTTGTGAGACAAAGAGCGTGCGATGGTAATCAAATGCCGCTGTGCTAAACTTAAAGTTTTTAATGGTGTTTTTGGTTCGACATCGTCAAGATGAACTTCTTTTAAGAGTTCATTTGTTATGGAAAACATTTTCTTTTTGTCAAGAAATCCGAGCCGGTTTTTAAAAACTCTGCCCATAAAAATATTTTCCATAATATTTAATTCATCAAATAAAACCGTTTCCTGATGAATTGCGGTAATTCCCAAATTCCAAGCTTTTCTCGCGGAATCAATTATTATCTTTCGACCTTTAACAAAAATTTCTCCGTTATCAGGTTGATATATTCCGGTGAGAATTTTAACTATTGTGGATTTCCCCGCGCCGTTCTCACCAATTAAAGCAACTATTTCTCCGGATTTAACTGTTAGATGAACACCATCAAGAGCTTTAATCCCGGAAAAATGTTTTTTAATATTCTTTAATTCAATTAAAACGCTCATGAGTTAAATATCAGGTTCTAAACTTGATAATTGGTTATTCCGTGTCGGATATTGGATATTCAGGTTTCGGGTGTCAGGTGTCAGAATCAATTTGTAGTTACAAATTCAAATCTGTGATTTGAATTTGATCCATCTTAAAATATCTTCGAATATTTATCTATGTTGCTCTTGTTAAAAATAAACGGCTCACACATCGATGTATTATTATTCTTATCAATTACAAGTTTACCTGTGCGGCCCGTGTCATAAACAACGCCGGGTTTCGGCTCCTTACCATTAAGAATTTGATGAGATATTTTGATTGTCGCGTAACCAAGATCAATAGGGTTCCATAAATGAAAAGACTTTACCGCGCCCTTGTGCACGTATGGCGCCATTTCCGACGGCAATCCAAGACCGGTTACATAAATCTTCCCGACTTTCTTTTGGTCAACTACCGCTTTCGCTGCCGCAGCAACACCGATAGTTGTCGGCGAAAGTATTCCTTTTAAGTCAGGATATTTATTCATCAAAGAAATAGCCTCGCGATAACTTTTATCAGGCAGAGCGCCACCATAAGCCACTTCAACAAGCTTTAAGTTTTTATATTTAGAATTACTTTTCAATAGTTCCTTCATCAGCAAAATCCATTCATTCTGATTGCTTGACTGAGGTGTTTCACTTAGAATGGCTATCTCATTCACGTTACTACCGAGCGCGTCAAGTATCAAATCAAGTTCTTGTTCAGCAACGTATTTTGTATCGGCGGGAGCAATATGCAGAATTCTGCCGTTGGGTGAAATCGCCGAGTCAAAAGATATAACTTTTATTTTTCTTCGCATCGCCTTTTTGCAAACAGGTACAAGCGCATCGGGATCGTTCGCTGAAACCAATATTAAATCTACATGTTGAGCAATGAGCGATTTAATAACTTCCGCCTGTCCTTCGGTCGTGGCAGTTGCCGGCGCGTTGAAAATAATTTTAATATCGCCGGTTTCTTTCGCGGCTTCAAGTCCACCATCGCGAACAGCTTCAAAGAAAGCATTACCGAGTGATTTGGGTACTAAGCCAACGCGAAAAGTTTTGTTGGCAAAAATTAAGTTCGCAAAAATAATTGTGAGAAGAAAAATTTTTTTCATCGCGTGCTCCATAATTTGTGTTTAAATTTACTCTTGTTTTATAACCGCCAATAAGTCCACCGTATTTAAGCATAGATAAATTATATTATAATTGTATCATCTATACAAGAACCTTACTTTATTTTGTGAATTTTAAAGAAAAATATCAATTCCCGGACAGAAAATACACAGCTTTCGGTTTACATTATTTCGTTATTTTGTTATAATCTCAATAATTATAAATAATTTAAACGGAGAAATTATAATTTGAAATCTATTGACAAACAAATCAATATTATTAATCGCGGCGTTGTTCAAATCTGTGAAGAAAATGAATTGCGCGAAAAAATTAAAAAAAATAAACCGTTACGAGTTAAACTCGGCGTCGATCCAACAGCCGGTGAACTGCATCTCGGCTTTACAGTCGTTCTAAGAAAGTTAAGGCAATTTCAGGATCTCGGTCATCAGGCAGTTCTTATTATCGGCTCTTATACCGCTCAGGTAGGCGATCCGTCCGGCAGAGACAAAACCCGTCCCCAGCTTTCTGTAGATGATGTAATCGCGAACGCTAAATTTTATCTTGAGCAGGCAGGAAAAGTTTTAAATCTCGATACACTTGAAGTTTGTTATAATGGCGATTGGTTCAAAAAAATGAACTTTCTCGATGTAATCACGATGCTTTCAAAATCCACTGTCGCACGAACACTTGAAAGAGAAGATTTTTCTAACAGATATTCTTCCGGAACTCCTATTTATCTTCATGAATTTGTTTATCCTCTTATGCAGGGGTACGATTCCGTTATGGTAAAAGCAGATGTTGAACTCGGCGGAACAGACCAGACTTTCAATTTAATGGTCGGACGCGATTTACAGCGTGACGCCGGACAGGAACCACAGGTCTGTATTACAATGCCTCTGCTCGAAGGGCTTGACGGTGTGCGTAAAATGTCAAAGAGTTACGGAAATTATGTTGGAATTTCCGATGAGCCGAAAGATATGTTTGGAAAATTAATGTCGATAAGTGATGAATTAATGTGGAAATATTATGAACTGCTCACCGAAATCCCACTTTCAGAAATATCAAAGATGAAAGATGGAATCACAAACGAAAAAATTCATCCGATGGATGTAAAGAAAAATCTCGCGATAAATATCATCTCTCAATATTATGATGAAAAAATCGCGATAAACGCCCGCGCGGCATTTGAAAAAGTCTTCTCAAAAGGGAACTTACCCGATGATATTCCGGAATTTAATTTGCACACCGGAGAAACAGAATTGAATTTTATCAAAATTCTTACCGAAACAAAAATGGCACCTTCAGGCGGAGAAGTTAGACGATTGATTAAACAGGGCGCGGTATCAATTGACGGAGAAAAAATTTCTGATTTAACAATTCCGCTTCCGGGAAAAAATGAATTTGTGATTAAAATCGGTAAAAGAAGATATCTGAAAATAATAAAATAAAATTTTATAAGCAAATTATAACTATCTAAGGAGTAAATTTATGAATGTGGCTATTGTCGGTACCGGATATGTAGGACTTGTCGCGGCAACCTGTTTCGCGGAAAGCGGAAATTCAGTAATTTGTGTTGATAATAATAAAACTAAAATAAACGATTTGCTTAGCGGTAAAATCCCTATCTATGAACCGGGACTTACTGAACTCGTTCAAAGAAACCTTAATGCCGGTCGTTTGCAGCCGACAACCGATACAGAACTCGCCGTAAAAAAATCAGACATCATTTTCCTCGCTGTAGGTACTCCTCCGGGAGCCGATGGAAGCGCGGATTTGAGCGCTGTTTTTGCCGTAGCGGAAGCAGTTGGTAAAGCGATGAACAGATATAAAATTATAGTAAACAAAAGCACAGTTCCGGTTGGCACCGCAGACAAAGTGCGTGAAAAAATATCTTTAGTAACCAACCATCAATTTGACGTTGTTTCTAATCCTGAATTTATGAAGGAAGGTGCCGCATTAGATGATTTTCTAAAGCCGGAACGCGTTGTTATCGGGACATCAAGTGAAAAGGCGGCGGAAATTATGCATGAACTTTATTCTCCGTTTACAAGAACAGGCGCGGATACTTTAATAATGGATAACAGGTCGGCGGAAATGTGTAAATACGCGTCTAACGCAATGCTTGCCGCAAGAATTTCTTTCATGAATGAAGTCGCTAATATTTGCGATAAAGTCGGCGCGGATGTGCATTCCGTTCGCCAGGCAATGGGACTTGATTCACGAATCGGTAGACGATTTTTGTTCCCGGGCGTTGGATATGGCGGCTCTTGCTTTCCTAAAGATGTTCAGGCGCTTGCAGCTACAGCAAAAGAAAATGAATACGAACCACTTCTCGTTGACGCTATAGAGAAAGTAAATGAAAATCAGAAAAAAGTGCTTGTTAAAAAAATAAAAAAACATTTCGGTAATGATTTAACAGAAAAAATCTTCGCGGTATGGGGCCTCGCGTTTAAACCACAAACAGATGACATGCGTGCCGCACCGTCAATTGTTATCATCAATGAATTATTAGCCGGAGGAGCAAAAGTTAAAGCTTATGATCCTGTCGCTGAGAAAACCGCAAAGGCAATTTTCGGTGATAAAATTTCTTATATGAAATCCAGAGATGATGTATTGGAAAATGCGGATGCTTTGATTCTAATTACTGAATGGAACGAATTCAGAAGCCCGGACTTCAAGAAATTAAAAGACGAATTAAAACACCCCGTGATTTTTGACGGGAGAAATCAATACGAACTCGATGAAATGAAAAATGCAGGTATCACATATTACAGCATTGGCCGACCAGCGGTTAATGAAAAATAGCGGGAACAAAATTGTGAAGTTTTGTGTGAATAATTGAGTAACTTTTATTTTTTAATGAAATGAAAAGACATTTCAAATTGAAAATACCGCAGTATCTGATAAATTTATTGTTTATTGGAATCTTTGTACTTACGTTACCTTCTTATGCCATAACAAAATCGAACGAATTAAAAACTGTTTATATTGGCGTTCTTGCTAAATGCGGGAAAGAATCCTGTTTAAAAAAATGGTCACCCACCGCTGAATATCTTTCCGGGAAAATTCAAAATTATAAATTTCAAATTTCCCCGTTGGGATTCGATGAACTCTTATCTGCCGCGGAAAGCAATAACGTTAATTTTATTCTTGCGAATCCGGCTTTTTATGTAATCCTTGAAAAAGATTATGACTGTCAAAGAATTGCTACTTTGCGCAATTTTACGCCGGCAGGGATTTTCTCCTGTTTTGCGGGCGTTATATTTACAAGAGCAGACAATAAAGATATTTATAACATTAAAGATTTAAAAAATAAAAGTTTTATAGGTGTACATAAATATTCTTTTGGCGGCTGGCTGACAGCATTCAGAGAATTAAAAAAAGTCGGATTAAATCCTTATAAAGACTTTAAAAAATTTGAATTCGGGGGAACTCACGATAAAGTAGTTGAAGCGGTGATGAATGGGGATTTCGACGCAGGGTCAGTAAGAAGCGGAGTCTTGGAAAAATATTCAAAAAAACATAAAATCAGTATAAACAAATTTCGTGTTTTAGATCAGCAAAGTAATACATGCCGTTTTAAATTAAATTATTCAACTTCTGATTATCCTGAATGGCCAATCGCGAAACTAAAAAACACTCCCGATGAGTTGGCAAAAAAAGTAGCTATTGCCCTGTTTGAAATGAATACAAATAATCCCGCTTGCGTAAAAGCGCATTACGCGGGATGGACAATTCCTCATAATTATCAAAGGGTTCACGAATGTCTTAAAGAACTCGGAACAAGACCATATTTGAATTATGGGAAAGTGAAATTTTTTGACATATTAGAGCAGTATTGGCTTTGGATTTTAGGGATATCAATAGTAACTTCCATTTTCTTTATATATCTAAATTTACGTTTGAATCGGGTTGTCAAATCGGTAAAAAAAGAAATTTACCAGCGAACTTTGGTGGAGTCGGAGCTAAAAGACCTGGAGCAAAGAAATCAAAACCTTTTAAAGGCAATTCCCGATCTGATATTTGTTTATGATAACAACGGAGTGTTTTTAGATTTTAATGTTAAAACTAATGATGATTTGTTGCTTATGCCGGAGCAGTTCATAGGGAAAAATATTAAGGATGTTATGCCTGAAAAAATTGCGAAAGGAACCCTTGAAAGTATAAGAAAAACACTTGAAACCGGAGAAATACAATCGTTTGATTATATGCTTGAGAATAGTCATGGTAAAATGTATTATGAAAGTAAACACGCTATCTTCGGAAAAAATAAAGTGATTGCTATCGTAAGAGATATTACTAAACTTATGCAGTCAAAAGCTGTGCTGCGTGAAAATGAGAAAAAAGAAAGAAGATTCAGAGAAAGATTAACCGCTTTAAATGAAGCAACTGCCGGTTTATCAAAATGTAATACCGAAGATGAATTATGGAAGCAAGCTGTTATTCTTGGAAAAGACAGATTAGATTTTGAACGTTTGGAAATCAGACTTTGTACTGAAAAAGAGCATGAATTACGCGGAACTTTTGGGATTGATTTAAATGGTAATTTATTGGACAAACGTCATCTGAAATTTGTAAATGATAAAATGTCCGAAAAATCATTGGAAGAATTTGTTAAACATAAGAAAAACTGCTATTATAAGGAACACGATATAATAATGAATGATGAGGGAAAATCAATTGTCGGAAATGCCGACCTGATAATTTACCCTTTATGGGACGAAACTAATGTTATAGGTTTAATTGGCACAGATAACTTTATAAGCAAAAAAGCAATGACTGAAAATGACCGGGAATTATGTGCCTTATATGCTAAACTACTCGGTCATTTATGCACACGAATTCGGAATGAGAAAAAAAGACTTCAACTCGAACGACAAATCCTACATACTCAAAAGCTCGAAAGCCTTGGTGTTCTTGCCGGAGGTATTGCGCATGATTTCAATAATATATTAATGGGAGTTATCGGCTATGCCGAATTAAGTTTAAAAGAACTTTCACCATCGTCCCCGGCACGAAACAATATTGAAGAAATAAACAAATCTGCATGCAGAGCTGCGGAATTGGCAAAACAGATGCTGGCATATTCAGGCAAAGGACAATTTCTAATTGAACCGGTTAATCTAAACGAATTAATAGAAGAAACACAACATATTCTTAAGGTCTCAATTTCGAAAAAAGCTATTCTGAAATATAATTTTGCACGTGATTTACTATTATTTGATGGAGATGTCACACAAATTCGACAAGTGATTATGAATCTTATTACAAACGCTTCGGAAGCGCTTAATAATAAAAGCGGGGTTATTTCTTTATCAACGGGGATAATTAAATACAACAACGTAAACTATTTCGACCTGAAAGACGGAATACCTTTGCTAAACATGAAAAATAAAACATTAGATGGTATATATGTCTTTATAGAAGTGTCCGATACCGGATGCGGTATTAACAAAAAAATAAAATCAAAAATCTTCGACCCGTTCTTTACTACTAAATTTACCGGACGAGGATTGGGTATGGCCGCTGTGCTTGGAATCGTTCGTGGTCATAATGGTATAATTCAATTAAAATCAACACCGGGAAAAGGTACTACTTTCAAAATCATGTTCCCTGCTAACACGGAGAAAATAAATTTGTTAAATACACAACCTGATAATATAACACCTGATAATAAATGGCATGGTTCAGGAACTATTCTAATCGCCGATGATGAAGAAACAATTTGTACCATCACTAAATATGTTCTTGAACAAATCGGCTTTGTCGTCCTTACAGCTTATGACGGCGACGAAGCAGTTAATATTTTTCGCGAGCACTCTGATGAAATAGTTTGCGTTATTCTGGATTTGACAATGCCCCGCTTAAGCGGTGAAGAAGTCTTTCGGAAAATAAGTGAAATAAAACCAAATATAAAAGTGATTCTTTCGAGCGGATACGATGAACAAGACGCGATGGAGCGCTTTTCATTTAAAGGTCTCGCTGATTTTATTCAAAAACCTTATCAGTTTGATTTGTTAAAAGAAAAACTGAAAAATATTTTATTAAGTTGAACTCGGGTTTAAAATGAATATTGGTGTACATATGTCTATCGCGGGCGGGATTCATTTAGCAGTTAAACGCGCTGCAAGCGGAGGGTTTAACTGTCTTCAAATATTTACACAATCACCGAGATTGTGGAAATTAAATCAAATCTCAAAACAGGAAATTAATTTGTTCATAAAAGAACGACAAAATTATAAACTCAAATATGTTGTCGTTCATGCTCCTTATCTTCCTAATCTCGCTTCGCCCGACAAACAAATTTTACAGAAATCTTTTAAAACTATTCTGCATGACTTAAAAATTGCTGATGCTATTAATGCTGACTATTATGTCCTTCATCCGGGCAGTCATAAAAAAACCGATATTGCAAGCGGAATTGACAGATTAGTAAATGAACTTAGCAATGTTTTTCATAAATATACTCCAAATCTG
Organism: Chlamydiota bacterium; assembly: GCA_003648225.1. GTDB lineage: Bacteria > Auribacterota > UBA3054 > UBA3054 > B51-G9 > B51-G9. Next base: position 19,673 of record QMOL01000006.1, on the reverse strand, counting down.
ACCTTTCTACTCGAAACCATGCCGGGCGCCGGGTCAATTATAGGCAGCAATTTCTATGAACTCGCATTGATGATTAATAAAACTACTGAAAAAGTCCCGAACGTTAAAATGGGCGTTTGTATCGACACAGCACATATCTTTGCCGCCGGTTATGATATCAGAAAAAAAAATGAAATGAAAAAACTTGTTGACGAAATAGACAATACTGTCGGAAGAAATACTATAAAAATTATTCATTCTAATGATTCTCACGAACCGGTTGGCTCAAAAAAAGACCGGCATAATCATATCGGTAAAGGTGAAATAGGAATAAAAGGTTTTGAAAATATGATGAAAGTCCCCTCCTTCAGAAATCTTCCCTGGATACTCGAAACACCTAAAAGTGAAGATGACAGCGATATAAAAAACAGAAAAAAACTTGAAAAAATCTTTGAAAAAATAATCGGTAGTTCGTAGTTGATAGCTGGTGGCTGATAGCTCAATCCAGCTAGCTTCAACAGCTCTTCGATAATCCATTAATCCATTAATCCATTCCGCCTCGGCGGATCTTCGACAATCTATCCATGTTTTCTCCTTTGATCAGCGTCATTATTCCAACTTATAACCGATATGATCTTTTGCTTGAAGCAATCGCTTCGGTAAAAAATCAAACGTATAAAAATGTTGAATTAATAATTGTTGATGACGGCTCAACCGACAAAACTTGTCGATTGCAATCGGATAAATCAGTGATTTATTTGAAGCAGGATAATAAAGGACCTGCCGCGGCACGAAACACCGGCGCGAAAATCGCGCACGGTGAATGGCTCGCGTTTCTTGATTCAGATGATTTATGGCATCAGGACAAGTTACAAAAGCAGTTGAATTTTATTAAGAATAATTCGAATTGTCAAATTATTTATACCGATGAAATATGGTTTAGAAAAGGTATTCGCGTCAATAAAAAAAATATCCACAAAAAATATGCAGGATGGATTTATCCCTATTGCCTGAAATTATGTATCGTAGGATTCTCAACCCTCTTAATAACTAAATATCTTTGGAATAATATCGGCGGACTGAATGAAACATTCCCGGTAGCGGAAGATTATGACCTTTGGCTCCGACTCTCCGCAAAATACGAATTCAATTACATCGATGAACAATTAATAACAAAACGCGGAGGCCGTGAAGACCAACTATCAATTTCCTTTCGCGGAATTGACAAGTATAGAATTATTGCTTTACAAAAAATGATGCAAAACAATAATTTAAAAGCCGAATGGAAAAAATTGACTTGCGAAGAACTACTTAGAAAGTGTAAAATATATAAAATCGGATGCGAAAAGCACGGCAAAGATGACGAAATTAAATTTTGTGAGAATATAATTAGGAAATATACAAATCAGTGAAATCAATGTCAAAAAATAAAATCGATTCACGTGTTGAATCGGCACCAAAAATTCCCGGCGTTTATCTTATGAAAGATGACAACGGGAAAGTAATGTATATTGGAAAAGCAAAAAATCTTCGCTCGCGTGTTCAATCTTATTTTCGTGAAAAAGGTGACGGAAGATTTTCTGTGGCGATTTTGAGAGATAAAGTTAGAACCGTTGAATATCTTACTACCAAAAATGATAAAGAAGCTCTGCTTCTTGAAGATAAATTGATTAAACAATATAAACCAAAATACAATATTGATTTGAAAGATGACAGCAGATACTCATCAGTTAAGTTAACAATCCGTGATGAATATCCAAGATTGCTGGTGGTTCACCAACGAACCGATGACGGCTCTCTTTATTTCGGACCCTTTACTTCCGCTTCCAATACAAAAAAAATGGTGAAAAAATTAAATGAAAAATATAAACTTCGAAGATGCAAAGGCGATAAACCAAAAAAAGACGGCCCATGCCTTTACGCGCAAATTGACGGGTGCTGCGCTCCATGTGCAAATGGAATACCTTTAGATGAATATCGCGAAAAAATCAAAAAGATTATCATATCACTGCGAAGAGCAGAAATAATGGAAGTAAAAAATGAAACTTGAAATTAGAAATTGGACTGACGGAGCATAAACATTATCTTTTCGACCGTGTTGTCCGTTTCGCCCGTAAATAATTAATAACTATGAATATTATATTAGCAAAAAATGCCGGATTCTGCTGGGGAGTTAAACGAGTTGTAAAATTAACCGAGGAAAAAATAGCAAAATCAGATTCTATAATCTTTACCTACGGTCCTCTGATCCACAATCAGGAAGTAATTCACAAACTTGAAGAAAAAGGCGTTTGTACTCTCCCGACAGATATATCAGATAATCATTTGGACAAATTACCTGCCAATTCATCAATAATAATAAGAGCGCATGGCATTCCGCCTGATAAGCATAAAAAATTAACAGATGCCGGGCTGAACGTTCTTGACGGCACATGCCCGCACGTTGTGAAAATTCAAGAAAATGTTGAATATGCTTTCTCTCACGGCCGAATAGTTTTGATTCTTGGTGATAAAGGTCACGCGGAAGTTACAGGCCTGCTCGGGTATTGTCCCGGAAAAGGTTATGTTATCAGCATTGAAGAAGATATTATGAAAATTCCTGAAAATAAACCTGTAACTGTTGTCGCGCAATCAACTCTTGATAAAAAAACTTATGATAAACTAACAAAAATTATTAAAATTAAATGGCCTGAATGCCAAATTATCGATACACGATGCGATGCGACAACACGCCGCCAAAACGAAGCAATAGAACTATGCGGAAAAGTAGATGCAATGATAATTATCGGTGGTAAAAATAGCGCGAACACAAACCGCCTGGCTCAAATTTGTACCAACGAAGGCGTCCCGGCTTTTCATATTGAAAACGCAAATGAATTATCAAATGTCAATTTCAATAAAATCAAAACTGTGGGGGTAACTGCCGGCGCGTCAACACCGGACTGGATAATAGAATCGGTAATTAAAAAATTGGCATAATTAGAAAAGGGCTTGAAATAAGGTGCTCCAGCCTCGGAGAGGCTTAACTTGAATAATCTCACGTAGTAACGTGGGGTTTGGAATTATAATGGTTATGCACCCTGAAGGAATAATGCAACATTTGGAGTAATAGGGGGGGTCAGGCACCAATTATTAGTATTAGGAAGATGATTTTCACCCGAAACCGGGCATTTCTATAAACTTGACACACAAAAGTGACATTAGGTGGACAAACATTTTCTTTTTTGGTAAAATAGTACGTTAATACAAAATCGACTTTATGAAATATTTATTAATTACATTACTCTTCGTCCACATCGCTTGCGCAGCGCCTGTAACTATACGGGACGTGTCAAACGCTGTATCCACTTTTGTTTCATCACGCTTTACACCGACGCGAAAGCAAAACACTGCAACTTATGCGAACGCGAAACAAAGCGTTTACAACTTAAGCATTTCAACGATTAAACCACTTAATCAGAAAACAAAAACAATTGGTTATCTTACTTTACTTAAGCCAACAGGTTTTGTGCTTATGCGTGCTGATGATTTATTACCGGTATTAAAATTATATTCAGATAATTGCAGTTTCTCAAATTTACCTCCTGATTTTGTTAAAGTAATGGAATGGGAACTTTCAACTGAATTAGAAATATTAGCTTCAGATAAAAGTAAAAATAGTGATTTCACAACAAAATACAAAAAAGAATGGAATGAATTACTAAATCCAAAATTAGTAAATAATCAGCAGGAAACAAAGACGGAAAACGCTTATCCGGAAATCGGTCCCCTACTCTCAACTTCGTGGAATCAAGGTTCACCATATAATTATTACGCGCCAACGGCAAGCGGCGGGCCGGATGGTAAAGCTTATGCAGGTTGCGTTGCATGCGCTATGGCGCAGGTGTTACGTTATCATAAATATCCGAAAGCCATTGAACATGATTACACTTACACGGATAATTTCGGAAGTTGCAGAGGAACTCATTCCGCAAGCGATGCCGGAACCAACAATTATGATTGGGAAAAAATGCCTGATAGTCTTTGGGGCAGCACCACCGCCGAGCAGCTAGCTGTCGCTCAATTAATGTATCATTGCGGTGTTACAGTAAATATGGATTTTGAAGCAGACGGATCAGGTGCTTATTCTTTCAATGTCCCCGGAGCTTTCAGAAATTATTTTAATTATAAAAGTGATTCAATTTCTTATCGTGGCTCTTCCGATTCAGCCTGGTATAATAAAATTTATAATTCACTGATTTTGCAAAGACCGGCTTATTACTCTTTTCGGGCTACAAGCGGCGGAGGGCATGCTATCGTTTGCGATGGCTGTCGTAAAGGTAATGAAATTCACCTTAATTTCGGCTGGGGTGGTTCTGCTAATGCTTGGTATGATATGAATAATGTTAATGGCGGAGGGCTAACATGGGTAGATCATGACGCTATTTTTAATATTGCGCCAAAAGTTGTTAATCTTGCTTATGAAAAATATACAGTTGCAACCGATGATAATTCTGACGGACATGTTTCTCCCGGCGAAACTATAGGTATTAACATTCATATAATGAACACAGGTGGTTTAGATGCCAATAATGTTACCGCAGTATTATCTTCTGCAAGTGCTTACATAACAATAAATCCTCCTTCGGAAATTTCGTACGGAAGGATTTATGACAGCGAATCTTCAACCGGAACTTCCCCTTATTCTTTGGAAATAGCAACGAATTGTCCTACAGGAAACGAAATATTACAACTTTTTATATCTAATGACAATAAAATTTGGACAAATAATTTCAATCTGTTCGTTGAGCACCTGCCCGTCATTCATGTTAATCCAACTAATCTGTCTTTTAAAATTGTGGGAAGTGGTAGTGTTTTAAATTATATAACCGTAACCAATTCCGGAATTAGTGATCTTATTGTAAGTTTGTTTGATGATATCTCCTCAAGTTCTACTAACTATTCATGGGCTGACAGCAGCAGCAGCAATGGTCCGCCTTATTTATGGAGAGATATTTCTTCTGTAGGAACTTTAGTAACTTTAGATGATAATAATAAAACACCAATGATTCCTATAGGGTTTGACTTTCCGTTTTACGGAGAGGATTTTTCACAATTTATTATAGGCGCAAATGGCGGTATCGCTTTAACAGATGGGAATATTAATAAATCAAACCAAAAATTTCCATGCAGCCAAATGTTTGCTCCTCCTCAATTTATCGCGCCATTCTGGGATGATCTCGACCCCTCATCCGGCGGCAGAATTTTCTATTATGCCGAAGCTAATCAGTTGATTGTTTCTTGGATTGATATTCCTGGAAAAGATACAAGCTATAAGAAAACATTTCAGGTAATTTTAAGAAAAAACGGCGAAATTATCTTTCAATATAAAAATATGAGCGGTTCACTAAATAAGACAACTGTCGGTATTCAGGGCGGGCGTCAATCAGGATTTGATCCCCCTGAACACGCGATTAATGTGGCTTATAACAGCTCTTTTGTAACCAACAGGCTTGCTGTTTCTTTACGCCCTTCCGCTAAAGATTCCTGGCTTGACTACATGCCTAAAGAAGCTGTAATTTCACCTGATGGCTTTAAAGATGTATTGTTCTTTTGTGATTCTGACAAATTAACAGGCGGATTGTATGAAGCAAAAGTTTCTTTGATGCACAATGATCCAACCAAAGATTCTAAAGAAGTATCCATTGATTTCATGGTATATAAGCCCGGAACAATTGTAAAAGGGAATAATCAAGTTATTGCCAACGGAAAAAATATTCCTTCTATTGCCGATAATACTGATTTTGGAGAAGCTGATATTATTATTGAAGCAATCACAAATCTTTTTCTCGTAGAAAATTCAGGTACTACCAATTTATTCGTTGATCCTGTTTCGATAACTGCCGGTTCTTCTTCTTTTTCAATTGTTGAATATCCGGCTTCGATTATTCCGGTTGGATCTTCAACTGTCTTTAAACTCACATTCACACCGGAAGAAGCAGGAATTATTACCGGCAAGGTTCAGTTTTCCAATTCTGATGGTTTCAACGATCCTTATTCTTTTTTGGTTATTGGCAAAGGAATACCTGAACCGTTTTTATTTGAAATTTATTATTTATTATTTATTATTCTTATCCCGCGAATGCCGGAATATTGTTTATAAATAAAAAAATTGACTTTTTCTACAATAAATAGTATAATTTATCCCGAATAACGATGCACGAAACCACGTGATAAAAATATCGAATAATTATTAACAAATAACGACACGCAAAAAACGTGGTGAAATTAATTTTAAAAAGGAAAAAAACATGAAAAAACTACCTATCGCAATTCTGTTAATTGCAACATTCGTATTAACTGTTTCCTCTTCAGTTAACGCTGATACATACCAATGGACACCCCTAAGTGGAAATAATAATTTCAGCGGCGGGTGGGATTTATGCAGTAATTGGTATAATGCTACCATTCAAGGTATGTGTACAAACGGTATCGGCTATCCATCAGCACCGGGTGATGTTGCACTTATTAACGGCGGCGGAACAAATTCGTTTTTCCAAATATGGCCTAATTCATATACCGACCTTTTTGCTAATATTGCAACATTTTCTGTTGCCATTAGCAATGAATTAGTATTAGGATCAGGTGGTTTCAACATGCTTGTTTTTAATAATTCGGGCGAAAAATCTATTCTTTCTTTAACAAATATGATGCCTGATACTCATGAATATGTTAACAATACTGAATTCACTTTTTATTTTGATACTATGGTTGTGTTAAGCAACGATTTAGAAATAATATCTGAAAGCACTCCTTATTTATACAAAGGGGCTATTTATAAAGATGCTTCCAATCTTTGTTTCGATAAAGATACTAGTATTGTGGGTGATTATTCTATTATTAAAAAAGGGCGGGGAGATTTTATGTTAGGGCAATATTATGGCTATGTTACTGCTCCGCAAGTTCATACCACTAAACCGATTTACATAAATGGTTGTTATTTTATCGTTAGTGATCAAGCGGCAGTTGACCCGCCTGTTTATATGACTTCTGAAATGGATTGTGAAAATAATTATTATAGAAGCAGATTTATAAATCTTGGAAATACTTATGACGTAGATTTTGTTTTTAGTAATGCTTATTTCGATTTCGTTGATTGGTTGGGAACAGCTGGTACTAATGCAGGCGATATGACTTTTCTTGATTGGGGTCTCGTTAATTCTCCTGATGATTATCCTCTTTATCTTGCAGGAAATATTAATGGAGATGGAGAAATATGGAAAGGATTTAGTGATTCTCCTTCCGGAAATCAATATTATTTAGGGGCAATCTCTCCCGGCGTAAATAATATCGGCTCACTCGGCTTCAGAAATTTGACCAACTATAACGTAAATACTGTGATATTAGGTGCTGCGAGAAATACGGTAGATGTAAATATAGAAATAAATGGTATGAGAAATTATATTGGTGAAGATGTCGATAGTTTATATTTTATTGACTTTTCAAGCATTCCACTTGATAACATTAACCTTAATATTATCAATGACGGGACCAGTAACCCTTATCGTACAAATGAAATAATGTATTCCAATCTTAATGCTTTTAACGGCTCTTTTAAAAATGTGAATTGGAGCAATACTAATCGCATTGGAACTATTATTCCCACTCCTGAATCTATTCTCGTTACCGGAATTCCTCCACTCTCAAACTTCTTCGATGTTTATGCTGACAGAGTTATTCTCGTTAAAGGCGAAACACAACAGGTACTAATCGCGCGCAGTCCTTTTGAAATGGATGTGAATGCTACCGCTGATGAAAGTTGGATATCTCTTCCAGCCGTGACTTCACTCAGTAATGATGCTCCGGTAACTGTTCCGGTAACTGTTCCGGCTGACCAGCCGACAACAAACGGCTATGGTCTTTCAAGCGGAACAATTACTTTTTCTGCCGCAGCCGACCCGTCAGTTAAAATTGAAGAAGATGTTTTTGTTCTTGAACCGGGGTACTTTGAACTTAACAAATCTAAATTGTGGATTATGGCTTATAAAGACGACTCAGCATCAGTTCGAGCTTATTCTCCGCTTACTGTCGGGGTTGATGCCGCTATTGAAAACGGCGGAAGTTGGATTTCGTTTGATGGTCCTTCGTCAGTTCATCTTACAAACGACGGAAAATATGTTTATTTGAATATTTCAACTAATCAGCCGGTCGGTACAACCGGTCTTGTCAGTTTTACAAATATTGACACTCCGACTGTTAAACATGATGTTCCTGTTGAGGTGGTTGGACCAGGATTTTTCGAAGTTACGCCACAGGCTATTGAACTTACAGCAGGTGAAACTCAAGGATTTATAAATATTTCCGCGCCATTTATGACGGACGTAAATATCAGTAGCCCTGATTCATGGATCGCCGTCCCTGCTTCTGTAAGTTTAGACGGAAACGGATACAGCATTCCTGTGGTTATTCCTGTGGACCAGGCGGCAGGCAGCACAGGAACAGTCAGTTTTGTCAGTACGTGTTCGACGAATTACTCTTATGATGTTACTATAATCGTAAAAGCTGTTTGCGGTGATTTTACCGTTAATACAAATCTATTAGAATTCGTTACCGGAATTGATACTCAAAAATTCGTTCAATTAATAAGTGGTGAAGGTTGTACAACTGTTAATATCCAACCAATTGCATCCAGCTGGATTACTGTTATAAATAGTATCTCTCTATTAAGCAGCACAACAGATGTCGCAATTACAATTCCAATCGATCAAGCTGACGGCAGCACGGGAATGGTAAGATTTACAAGTGTTGAGAAACCGGCGGTTTCGTATGACGTTGATATAATAGTTGTTCCTGAACCGATTATTATTATCTCTCTGCTTCTTGCGTTTGGCGCTTTGCTTCTTCGCCGCGCAAATTAGCAATAACAATTAATTTAATTAAGAGTAGCCGCGGTAATTTTCATTTGCGGCTACTTTCTTTTACACAATAAAACTATGAAATTCCTGATATTCATAACTCTTTTTTTCTGTTTGGTTTTTCCGGCCTGTAAAGCCAAAAATAATGATGAAACTTCTTCGAAGAAAACTGTAAATAAAATAAGTAGGCAAATTCATAAACAAAAACTTAATGCTACAGTCCAAACAGTCCAAACAGTCCAAACAGTCCAAACAGTCCAAACAGTCCAAACAGAAAATTTAAAATCGTGGAAAAAACAAGTTTCAAAAAAACTTAAGCCTATTCCAATAAAGCCAAAAGCAGCAAATTCTATCATCGCTTCAACTGAAAAAAATATCAGCGCTGCTAAAAACGTTCGTAAAAAAGAATTGGCTAAGGCTGATAAATTAGCAAAATCGAAATTCCTTGATACAACAAGAAAACTTGACTTAAGCCAAAAAAATAATTTCGGGAAAATACAAAAAATTGAACTTGAAACAGCTAAATAATGCATCAGTTCAATATTCAATACTCAACAAGAAATTTTCAATCTCAAAGTAGAATGTAATTTCTGAACTTTTTTGATTGCTCATTTCTTGTTGAATATTTTTCTGTTTAATCCGGAGCACGGATTGCGGAACTCACCTCCGGTTGATTTTTGAAATTTCTCTCGCCATTTCCCGCTTGTGTTCGTCTTTCTTTATATCTTCCCGTTTATCGAATTGTCTTTTACCGACACAAAGGGCTATTTCTATCTTTACTCTACCTTTTTTAAGGTAAAGCCGAAGCGGAATTAATGAAGAACCTTTCCGGTCAGTCTCAATAAAAAGATGCGCAATCTCACGCTTGTGTAAAAGCAATCTGCGCGGTCGCAGCGGGTCATGATTGAATCGGTTTCCCTGCTCATACGGGCTGATATGGAAATTGTGAAGAATAATTTCTCCATTGTCTATTCTGGCAAACGCGTCAGTCATATTCGCTTTCTGATTGCGAAGCGATTTAACTTCCGTACCGCGCAATTCGATTCCCGCTTCAAAGGAGTCGATGATTTCGTAATTTCTCCGTGCCTGTTTGTTGGTAATCAAGGTACCCGGAGTCGCTTTAGATTTTTTCTTTGCCATAATTTTACCACTAATTAATATAATTTCTTTTACCACGAATAGACACGAATGAACACGAATAATTATATTTATTGTTTTATTTTAGTTTAGTTTTTCCAAGCTGTAAGTAATTTTTTAATTTTTCTCTTTTAAAACGTGATTTAATTTGTTGCTTCGTTTTTTATAGAATTCTTTCTCAAATTCTAAAAACTTGTCTTCTTCTATCGCTTTGCGTATATCACTCGTTAATTTTAAATAATAATGTATATTGTGGATCGTTAAAAGCTGGCCGCCGAGAGATTCTCCCACATTTAATAAGTGCCGAACATACGCTTTTGTAAAAGTCCGGCAGGTGTAACATTCACACCCATCCTGAATAGGAGTGAAATCTTCTTTATAACGTCCGGCTTTAACCTGCACCATTCCCTTATCTGTAAATGCCGAACCGTTGCGCGCGTTACGTGTCGGCATAACACAATCAAACATATCAACACCTCTTTTTATCGACTCAACTATGTCTTCGGGCTTTCCAACACCCATTAAGTAGCGCGGTTTATCTTCCGGAAGATTATTACAACACAGTTCTGTAACGCGATACATTTCTTCCGGTTTTTCACCTACAGCGAGTCCGCCGATTGCAAATCCGGGGAAAGGAATTTTCTTTAATTCTTCGATGCAGTTCAATCTGAATTCGTCTAATGTACCGCCCTGTACAATTCCAAAAAGAAGTTGATTATTTCCTTTGTCATTAAATTTTTGATTCGATTCATAACATTCCTTTGCCCATCTGAGTGTCCGGTCTACCGCTTTGGCAATAACCTCAGGTTTAGCCATTGAAGGTGGACACTCATCAAAAACCATGGCGATATCTGAACCGAGTTTTTGCTGGATTTCCATTGATTCTTCAGGACCGAGAAAATGTTTTGCTCCGTCAATATGACTGCGAAATTCAACTCCCCTATCGCTGATCTTCCTTAAATCACCAAGACTATAAACCTGAAATCCTCCACTGTCAGTTAAAATAGGTTTGTGCCACATCATAAATTTATGCAGTCCTCCCGCTTTCTCTACAATGTCGGGACCGGGACGCGTAAGCAGGTGATAAGTATTTCCCAGAATTATTTGCGCGCCGAGTTCATTAACCACACGTGGTGTTAAAGTTTTTACTGCCGCGCGGGTGCCAACCGGCATAAATATAGGAGTTTTAATCTCGCCGTGTGAAGTTTTTAAAGAGCCACTTCTTGCGGAAGAAAATTCGTCTTTATGTTCGAGAGTGAATATCATTATTATATTTTTATATGCCTTATTTGTCGAAAATTATTTATAGAATGTTATCAGTATTTACTATTTATGTCAAGTGTATGCTTGAAAAACGAGTAAACTTTCAATACAATATAATATATTATTAAACTTAACAATAATGGAGAATGAAAATGAGTGATTTAAATATACAGCTATGTCCGGAAACAGGGATTTGTTCTATTATTAAAGATAATGGTAAAAAAATCGATCTAATGCCCTTTGAAGTTAAACAGATTAAAGAAGCGGATGGCTCACAGGATGCCATAAAACAAGCTATCGCGGAGATCGACCCTGATTTCGCGAAAGAACTTGATTCAGGAGAAATCAACCAGATCTCCGAAAAACTAAAATAAATCTAAAAATGCAAGAAATAAAATTTTATAGCACTAATTTAATCGCGAAAAATGTGAATGTTAAAGAAGCTGTCCTTAAAGGACTCGCGGAAGACAAAGGTCTTTATATGCCCGATAAAATTCCGGCTTTAACTGAAAAAGAACTCGCGGAACTTAAAAATGCCGATTATCCTGAAATAGCTTTCGCAATATTAAAAAAATTCCTCAGTAACTTTGTCTCAGATGACGAATTAAAAAAAATCTGCGATGATGCTTATGATTTCCCGGTGCCAATAGAAAAAATCGCTGACAATATTTCCATTATGCGACTCGATAAAGGACCAACCGCCGCATTTAAAGATTTCGCCGCAAGAGCAATGGCACGATTAATGGAACTCTTCCTCGAACAGGAAAATAAAAAATTACTCATTCTTACCGCTACTTCAGGCGATACAGGCAGTGCGGTGGCAAACGCGTTCCATGGATGCGAAAGTATAAAACTGATAGTTCTTTTCCCGGAAAAAGAGATTACTGACAGACAAAGGAAATTAATGACCACCCTCGGCGATAACATTTCCGTTGTTGCTATTGATGGAAAGTTTGATGATTGCCAGGCGCTTGTGAAAGACGCGTTTGTTGATACCGACCTTACCGGCTTAAATTTAAGTTCGGCGAATTCGATTAATTTCGCGAGATTAATGCCGCAGATTGTTTATTATGTTTACGCGTATTTAAAACTTGATAAAGAAATTAATGTTTGCATTCCATCCGGTAATTTCGGTAATCTGATGGGAGGACTTATCGCGAAAAAAATGGGTGTTCCTATTAAAAAATTCATCGTTGCTGTTAATGAAAATGATGAAGTAGCGAACTTCTTTAAAACACAACTCTATGAAAAAATAGAACCATCTAAAAATTGCATTTCTAATGCGATGAACGTCGGACATCCAAGTAATTTGTCACGACTCATCGCTCTGTACGGCGGGATTATGGACGAAAAAGGCAGTATTAAAAAAATGCCCGATATGGAAAAAATACACCGCGATATGAATTGCTATTCAGTTTCCGATGAAGAAACTAAACAGGAAATTAAATCTATCTACAAAAAATACGGCGTGATCGTTGAACCGCATGGCGCGGTAGGATTAAAAGCGATGAAGAATTACATTGCTGAAACATCTGATTCAACACCTGTTGTTTGTGTTGAAACAGCCGATCCGGCAAAATTCCCGGAAGTAATTCGTGAAGTAATAAATATTGACCCTCCATTACCCGAATCGATGAGAGAGGCGATGGAAAAAGAAGAGAACTACGAAAAAATGGCTTGTGATTATGAAACTTTTAAAAAGTTCATAGTTAGTAGTTCGTAGTTGGTCGTTTTATGTAATTTACAATAAAAATATGAGTCCTTCAAAATTTGAAAATTAGTACGGAAGATTATACTAAAAAAATCTACCAACTACTATCTACGAACTACAAACTAATTTATGAAATTCATCATCTTCCTAATTGACGGCTCGGCAGATTATCCTCTCGAAAAACTCGGCGGGAAAACTCCGCTTATGGTCGCGCAAAAACCGAATATCGACGCTCTTGCCGCGAAAGGAATCTGTGGTTTGTTTCAAACCATTCCCGAAAATATGCCGACAGGCAGCGCGGTGGCAAACCTTTCTGTTCTTGGCTATAATCCGGAAAAATGTTTTGAGGGACGAGGCGTTTTGGAAGCTGCAAGTATGGAGATACCGGTTCATGATGATGAAGTTGCTTTGCGGTGTAATTTAATATGTGTTAAAGATGAGAAAATAAAAAATCATAGCGCGGGACATATTTCAAGTGAAGAAGCGGCGGTTTTAATTGATGAATTAAATCAAAAACTCGGCTCGGAAAAAGTTAAATTTTATCCCGGAGTCAGTTATCGCCATCTACTGATTATTAAAGACGAAAAGTTTTCAAAAAAAATAAAATGTGCTCCGCCGCATGATCATCCAGGCGAAGAAATAAAAAAAATGTTGATTAGCGGTGATGAATACACAAACGGTTTTCTCAATAATTTGATTTTAAAATCAAATGCTGTACTCGAAAATCATCCCGTAAATGTTTCCCGCATGGAGAAATCAAAAGACAAAGCAAATTATATCTGGCCCTGGTCTCCCGGAAAAAAACCGCAGATGAAAACTTATGCCGAACTTTATGGGAAAACAGGCGCGGTTATTTCCGCAGTTGACCTCATAAAAGGTATCGGTAAATATGCAGGACTTGATATCATTAATGTTGAAGGCGCAACAGGACTCTATAACACAAATTACGAAGGTAAAGCCGATGCGTGTGTCGATGCGCTTAAAAATCACGATTTCGTTTTTTGTCATGTTGAGGCGAGTGATGAAGCGGGTCACGAAGGTGATATTGATTTAAAAATTAAGACGATTGAATATTTTGACAAACGACTTTTGGAAAGAACACTTACCGGTTTTGAGGGTATAGATGATGAAGTCACAATCGCGATTTTACCTGATCATTTCACACCGTGTAAGTTAAGAATTCACACTCGCGAAGCGGTACCGTTTTTAATTTACAATCCGCAAAAAATGTCGGATGAAGTTAAGAAATTCGATGAAGAGTCGTGCAAAAACGGTTCCGCAGGACTGCTCGAAAATGATGAATTTATAAAAATGCTTTTTAGCCACAAATAAGAAAATAAAGTAAAACAAAAAAATAACATTTATAATATATTAATAAAAAAATCAATAGCATTAAAAACTATTAAAACAAAACAATAATATTAATTCGTGTTCATTTGTGTTCATTCGTGGTTAAAAAATCATTAGTGAGTAATTAAATTATATTCGTGATATATTATGGAAATTCAAGAAAATATACCTCTAAATAATAAAACCTGGTTCGAAACAGGAGGGGCGGCGAAATATTTCGCCGAACCGGTTTTAATCGATGATTATAAATCCGCACTCGATTTTGCTAAACAAAAAAACTGCGAAGTCTTTCTGCTCGGCTGCGGAGCAAATATTTTGATGAGCGATGACGGCTTTAACGGTCTGGTCATAAAACCGGCAAATAAAAGTTGCGAAATAATTTTCGCGGAGAAAGATAAAAATAATGTTCTCGCTCGCGCTGGCGCGGGAACAAAAATCGATGATTTCATAAGTTTTTGCTTAAGCAGCAATTTAACCGGTTTTGAGGAATTCAGCGGGATTCCCGGCACAATCGGTGGCGCGGTATTTATTAATATTCATTATTTTGAATTTTTACTTTCTGATTTTCTGATTAGCGCAAGAGTTATAAATAAATCAACGGGAGAAATTGTTGAAGTTTCCCGCGACTGGTTTGATTTCGGCTATGACAAATCAAAATTGCACGATGGAAATTGGATTCTTTTTGACGCCGTTTTTAAATTGAAAAAAGTCGATGAAATAGAAACCGCAATTGCACGCGGCAGGAGTATTGAAATAATTCGCCACCGCGAAAACCGTTATCCTACAGAACGAACCTGCGGCAGTTTTTTTCAAAATTTTTCTCCTGAAGAAATTAATTTTGAAATTAACGGCAAAAAACAAATCCATATTGCTTATTACCTCGATAAATTAGGAATAAAAGGTGAATTGTCTGTCGGTGGAGCACATGTTTCAAGAAAACACGCGAATATGATCGAAAATGACGGAACAGCAACTTCAACCGATATCCTTAATCTTGCAAAAAAAATGCGGGAGTTAGTAAAAGAAAAGTATGGAATAGTTCCGAAGCTCGAATGTCAGTTGATTGGATTTTAAACGGACGAAGCAGACCAAAGAGAGCTTACTCGAAAAGTATTAACGATTCATTTGTCAATAAATATCGAATGGAAAGGCGGAAAGCATAAATTATTAAGCAATAATTTTGTTGGCTCTTGCATAGATAAAAAATAATAAAAAGTTTTGGGTATTGTTTTGAACATATAAAAAGCAGAGTTTTATTGCTACAAATATTACGTCCCTAACGGGACTTTAATAAACAAAAATAACTTTTATTTAGGGTTATACACCAAACTTATCTATGTAAGAACCTTTTGTTTGAAGGAGCCATGAAAGGGCGGAATGTTACAACACAGGGCGCCGCCTTATTTCATCTCTGCCTTACAGGCAAACTTTTAAGATTATATCTTTTCGAGAAGCCATTAATTAGAAAATCTAAATCTGAACAAATTAATAATTAATAATTGATAAATTATAAATAACAAATAGAAAGGTTCAGGTATCGGGATTACTCTCAATCGTGCTTTGAGATCAGGATAAGTTCCGTTTCCTTTTCCAATTATAATCATTGCCGTATTTGTTGTTAACGCCGTTAATCGGAAAGAAACTAAACCGCCCTGTTCGACATTTTCTGTCATTTGAGTTGGCGAGATATCAAGGTTAATTGTATGAGAAACGAATACCGCTTCACATGTAAACGCGCCGACGGAGAACAAGTTATTTGTGTATAAAAATTCATTTGTATAAACGAGATTATTGTCGTCCCAGGAATTATCAGGTGTAAAATTTACACCTATTGCTCCCGGAGAAATCCAGGAATAATTAGCGCTTTCCTGCAGCAGTAATTCCAATCCGTCAACCTGCCATTCCGAGCCGTACAATGCGTCAAAATTTGTTTTAACAGAGTACATGTCAAATTTAAGCCACGTATTCGCATAGTATGAAGTTGTGGGTGAAGCCATTAAATCTTCCGACTCAATATTTAAAAGTGTTCTGCCGTCATGAGATTTATCCGGATCATAAGCGCTAACATAAGTATCTTCATCAACAAACTCGAAATCTTTTTCTTCAGGCGGGTCTTCATAACGGGAATTTTGATATGACGGAGTTCCACCATCTTCGTTGTCACTTGCAAGCCAGGAAACTGCTTTGTTGTTATCGAGTATCGGATCGCGAAGTTCAAGAGAAGAACCATGTCCATCTGCTTTTGACGGCCATGGATATGAATCATCGTATTCCACCGCGTTAACAAGCTGCCCGAGATTATCGCGTAATTCAATCATTTCACCATTATTGCTAAGACCGTTAAAAGAGTTTGTTGCCCAGCCGTTGGAAGTAAATTCGCCGATGAATTTTGACGCGATTGCAGTAGGATAATAAGGGATCACGGCATTAGTGTACATACAAATTACTGCATAATCACCTGTCGCGATGACGTGGGATGTTAACTGAGTATAATCAATTCCATCACTGAAGTAATAACCGAGAAGGTCAACCGATGATGTTCCGGCATTATAAAGTTCGATATATTCGCTTTCCTGCGAACCGGGAGGATGATACATAATTTCGTTAACAATAATTTTAGCCGGTGAAACAGGGGCGTAAACAGTATTTTGAATGCCCGGAGTTCCACTTGGATAATCGTTGGTGCTTTTCAACCAGTTATAGCCATTATTATTTTCAAGCAAAGGATTTATAAGCTCAATTGAAGGTCCGGCGGATGCACTTGGAATTGACGGCCACGGAGATGTATTTTTATAATTAACATAGTCAATCTGATTAGATTCAGAATCTCTCAGATCAATATCCTCTCCGGTATTATTCAAACCACCACTATGCCATTCATACACTTCATCTGCATTTGCAAGTGAAACAGGATAAGTTTGCCATAAGATATTTGTTTTTACCGCAATGACAACATAACCATTTGGTGAAATAGCGGCGTCAGTCGGAAAAGTAAACACTACTCCTTCATCAAAATACCAATTTGACATGGAAACAGATATCGCGCCGGAGTTATATATTTCAATATATTCGTTTGTATCTGTGCCGGATTCCGGCGGATTATACATAATTTCGTTAATGACTATATCGGCGAAAGAATTAGAGACGATAAAAATTATAAGTGATATTAAAAATAATTTTTTCATGATACTTCGACGGTTGATTCGCATGTTAAAATTTATAGACACGAATTTCACGAATTTTTAACAACATCGCTATTCCAAGAAATAATATCCCTATTCCAATTGGTTCCGGAAGAACCTGCTCATCATTAATTTCTCCCGGAGTCTGAAGTTTGATTTTCCAATCAAAATCCGGTTCGTCAACTCCTGTACCAACTTTGCATAATGAATTACTTGCCAGTGTAGAATCTTCAAGAGGAGTCAAATCGTTAGGCAAACCGTATTCATAATCTATAGCAGATTTGCTGTTGTAAGCAAAGAAATGTATTTGCGTGCCGTCCGGTTTGGTTATCCGAACAGCATCATCTTCACCGTTTTGCATATCGCTTGCCATTGTTTCATCAGTGTTCGGTACATCTCCGGAAGAACTGCTTGCAAGGACGTAGAAGCCGAAGCCCCCCAATTCATTTGTAAAAACGAAGTTTCCTATTTCATTTCCAACAGTCCATTCATAATAATTACTTCCGTCAAAGCCATTAACAAGTTGAACTTTCCAACCTGTAATATCTGTTCCGGCAACGCCGCAAAGCTCGATAAATTCTTCGTCATCAACACCCGGGTCATTATATGCAACTTCGTTAATCCAAACAGCCGGTGTTGGCGGCGGAGTTGCTGATGATTTACCGTACATCGGGAAATTAACCACCGTGTTGGAAGGATCGGTTGTATTAAACTGATACATTACAGAATTGGTAATATCACCAACACTACCCGGTGTATAAGTAAAGCTGAAATTAGTTTCCTGTTTTGGCGCGAGAGAAAAATCCGCAATTGAAGACGGTGTAAATTTTGCCGTATCACCTGAAATGGAAGAAAAACCTGAAACATCTAAATTATTTGCTTCACCACCGTTTCTAATATTAACTTGTAATGTTCTTGTATAATTAGGATATACAACACCAAAATTCAATTCAGGATAAGGTTCAACCCAAAGATACGGATCGCGGGTCGGACCAATAATTTCAAGTGGTAAAATCTGATAGCTGGAACCATAAACTGAAAAAATTCCCGTTATCGCAATATCGCTTCCGTAAGGAATTGCTGAACCTACGAGGTGGTCATTTGCATCCTGGATACGAACGCTTCCATTAGTTCCATTTTTCCAGATTGTATAAGTTTTGCCACCTGAGAAAGTTCCTGATTCCTGAAAATCAACACCTGTAATCACAACTAACTTTCCTTCTAAAGATTCAAGCGCGGGGGCAGGAGCAGTTGTTGCTAAAGTATCGATATCGATAGGTGTAACTGCCGGAACATTTGAGACGCCATAATTATTTACGACTGCTACATAAGAAATTTCGTAGGCGTTTTGATAAAAACTATTTGTTCCGGAAAGAATAAGACAAGCTCCTGGAACAAGATTATTGCTTACGATAAAATCAGGCATAATATAACTTGGTCCATAAAGTTGAATTCCACCAGTTTCATCCTGCGCGAAAATACTGTAGCCGCTGCCACCGAGATCATTCGTGGTAGATAAATAAACCGGTCCGACTTCAACAGGAATGTGTGCCCCTTGAGCGCGAGCTTGTGCGACAGTCATAGCTGAATAAGTGTTTGCAGCGATCATAATAGTAGTTATTAAAACCAGCATTGTAATTTTCTTCATTTTTTTCTCCGTTAAATTATTAAGATTAAAACTAATTTTTGTGTTTATATTAGTATTATATCAAAATCAAGTGATTTTTGCAGGAAATATTTTTATTGATGATTTTCTATTACATTATTTAAGACTTCGCCGAAAAAATATTTGCAACTTTATTTTACAAAATAGTTATATTTCGCTTTCAATTCTTTACCGGCATTGTTTTCAATAATTGTTCCCGTTTTTGAATAAGCAGCCGTTAAAGATGCTTTTTTTACATGAGCTCCAAAAATAAATTTCAGTTTTTGATTTCTGTGCGGCGCTAATATTATATTTTTCAAATCACATTCGCCGGAATTAATATAAAAATCCCCGACACGACTGTAATATTACTGAATTGTTATTTTTAGTTTTTGCCTGCAAAAAAAAATGGGGAGCTGTTAAGCCCCCCATTTTTAACAATAAATTTTTATTGCCGACTTCAACTATTAATACTTAATTGTTTAAGTCGAAATTTATTTTTTCTCTTATTT
>QMOL01000005.1 GCA_003648225.1 Chlamydiota bacterium | reverse complement strand
TCAGAGGTAGATTTTACTGCTTATTTGCATTATCATATATTTTATTGCAGGGCGATATAAAAGTGGGAAGGGGGGACAATTTACTCCGCTGCGCTGCGTGACATTTTTTTGTCTTTTGAAAAATCCCAACCACCAACTCCCAACTCCCAACTCCCAACTACCGATTACCGACTGATTACCTCGGCGGACGCTTTGTGCGGATTACGGATTCAACAGCGTCAATAAATCCCTGCGCCATTTTCTCGTAAGTCCAGCTCTTAATCGTATTTTTTGCGGATAGCGAAAGTTTATTTTGATATTCATCATTCGACAAAACTTTTTCTATTGCTTCAGCAAGTCTTTCAGCATTTTTTTCCGGAACAATAATGCCGTTATCCTCGTTTTTAATTAATCCGCCCATTGCGGCGCCAACCGCGTCAGACGCGATAACAACCGCGCCCTGGTTCATTGCTTCATTAACAATCAATCCCCACGGTTCTTTAAAAACCGGAGTTGTAACAGATGGGACAGCGACTATATCGGCGATATTATAATATTTATAAAGTTGGTCATTTGCGATATAATTGAGGAAGAGAACATTATTTATATTATTTTTTTTGCAATAATTTTCAAGGTTTTCCTTTTCATCACCGCGACCGATAATAATAATTTTGAAATTAGAAATTGGAAATTGGAAATTTGGGCTTGGCGATTTTAGATTTAATATTTCAGCGGCCTGCAACAAAAAATTAATCCCTTTTTCTTTTGATAATCTGCCGACAAAGAGGATGATTTTTTGATTTTCCGCGTTTAAAGATTTTATCAATTCATTTCTTTCGTCAAAAGACACTTCTTTATTGTAAAGTTCGTTGTCAGCGGTGTTTTGCGCGATAAAAATCTTTTTTTCATCCACACCAAGTGAAATTATATAGTCACGCACGTGCGTTCCGTAAGTTACTACCGCATCGGAATGACGATAAATATATTTTACAATAGGGAAAGTCAGGCGATGAAAAAAAGTATTCGGATGATTCCAAAAACCTGTCCATACAATAAAAGGTTTTTTCCTTAGTTTTGCGGTTATGAAAGTTAGCGGCACAATTAACCGACCACTTATACCTTGAATATAAATATCATAATCATCAGCGCGGAGCTGTTTCCAAAGCCTAATCAGAAGTTGAATCTTGCTCATTCCCGGAGCGAGTAGGGGAACAATTGGCAGACCGTCATCATTAATTGAGTTAAGGGATTCCCAATTTTTTTCGTTAGCGTTTGAAAAGAAGAAGAATTTTGCGTTAATCTCTTTCGCGAGAATTTTAAAAAGTTTAATTCTGTAAAAAGGACAAAAATTTGTGATGAAAGCTGATTTCATAATTAATCTAATTAGTCTAATTAGTCTAATTGACCTAATTGATCTAAAAAATAACCAATGAACAAACTAAGAAATATCCAATTTTGATATCGGATTTTGAGGTTTGTTTAGGTAATTAGAAATTAGATCAATTAGAAATTTACATTATTTCCTCATAGATTTTTATTAATCTTTTGTAATTCGTTTCCGGGCTGAACTGTTCAACGCCCCATTTCCGCACTTGGG
Organism: Chlamydiota bacterium; assembly: GCA_003648225.1. Classification (GTDB taxonomy): domain Bacteria; phylum Auribacterota; class UBA3054; order UBA3054; family B51-G9; genus B51-G9. The sequence continues at coordinate 28,811 of QMOL01000005.1, read as the reverse complement.
GTCTCATTTTGATAATTTTTTCTTTGTTATTTTCAACCATTTGAAGTTTTTGTGTTAATTCGTCAACATTTCCGGGTGTAAAAAGCCAGCCGGCTTTTTCTTCCGGAACAAAATCAGGAATTCCACCTGTTCGTGAAGCGAGAACCGGAGTGCCGAGATAAAGCGAGTTTATAACCGTCAGTGGGCAATTCTCGAAACATTCTGACGGCATAATTGTAACGAGTGCGTTAGCGAGATATTTTTCAAACTGTTTTTGCGGCTGACAACCGAGTAATTCTATATGATTCAAACTATTCTCAGTAATAAATTGTTTAATTTCATTTTCAAGAGGGCCATCACCAAGGATTTTTAAAGGGAGTTCAGGCACTTTTACAGCAGCTTTCAACAAAGTAAAAACACCTTTTTCCTGAGACAATCTTCCGGCAAAGAGGATATAATTATCAGGATTTTTATTAAAAGATGAAGCGTCAACAGAAGCGGAATTAGGTTTAACGATAATTTTTTGTTTATCAAATCCTGCCTTAACAAAAATACTTTTTGTAAAACTGTTCAGGGCGATATACCGATCAATTTTATCAACAAACGTTTTTTGTCGGTTGTGATAGGCAAGAATAGCGGAATACCATGCGGAATAGACATAACTTTGTCTGTAACATTTATTTTTAATGCAATGAAACCCCTTCTTTAGAAAAAAAAGGCATTTTTTTTCATTTATAAAAAGCAAACCGTTTGGGCAAACAAACCGGAAATTATGAAAAGTCTGTACAATCGGCACTTTATGCCGATTGAGAGCCACATAAATTGCCGGTGAGATGAGCGGAAAAACATTATGGATATGAGCAACATCAGGTCTGTTTTCCGCAATAATCCGGTCAATATCATTTTTTGTTTTTTTATTGTTAAAACCGTTTAGAATAGAAAAAAAACGTTGGACGGGCGAAAAAGAATTAATTTCATTATTGTCACGAGAATAAACTTGAATATCATTCCCGCGATTTATAAGAAGATTCTTCTCGTGTTCAAAGACAAGTCCTTCTCCCGCACGTGTTTTATAATAATTGTGACAAAGGAGAATTTTCAATATATTTTTTTGCTTTTTAGTTTATTATTCAGAAAGTTTCAAATCTACAGGAGTAAGCAGTTTTACAATATCCTGCCTTGCTTTAACAAGCACTTTTTTAAGATGAGCATTTAGCAATTGAACTGAATAATCATCCCCGGCGCTTTGCCATTTTGATTTTTCAATAGGCTTTCCTTCTGTATATGCTTTAACATCAATCATTTCCGACCTTAAATCGAAAGAATCATTACTTGTATATGTATGATCCATAATAAGCTTTCTTGCCTTTGCGTTAATTACTTTAATTCTGATAGAGACGAGAACTGTAAATTGCTGACGTTTCCACAGAGATTTTTTCTTGTGCTGAATAGTAGCAATAGGGAGTGTTTGTCTTATAACATTAAAGTGTAGAATATCACCTGTAATTCTGATATAAGGTTTATCTCCAATAATAAAATTTCCGGCATCAGCTACTTCAAAACCCGCATTAGCAAGTTCAATTTGAAAAGCTTTTGTAATACTTTTATCAACCGGGACTTTAAAATCTTTGTCAAGACTGTAAAAATCAAAATTATCAATCTGATTAGAATAAAATCTTTCTCTAACCGGTCGCTCGTCGGCAAAATTGCGGACAAGAAGCGGAGTGGCATACTTAATAGGGAATCCCTCAATCGGATCAATTGAATAACCAATCGCATGAGGTCCCGAACAGGAAGAAATAATTGTTGCCACTAAAATAGCGGCAATGGGTAACATCGCAAATTTATATAAAATTTTCTTCATTATAATGAAGTCAATTATTTAATACCTGCTGCTTTTCTAAGTTCATTAATTTTATCAGTTTTTTCCCAGGTATAATCGGGATCATTAATTCCGAAATGACCGTATCGGGCAGTTTTCTTGTAAATAGGCCTTCTAAGTTTCAGGTTTTTAATAATTGCCGCAGGACGAAAATCGAAAACTTTTTTTACCGCTTCTGTTAATGTATAATCATCAATAATACCTGTTCCGTGGGAATTCACAAGAATTGAAATCGGTTCAGCAACACCAATAGCATAAGAAATTTCTATTTCGCACCGTTGCGCAAGTTTCGCCGCAACAATATTTTTTGCAGCATAACGTGCCATATAAGCACCACTTCGGTCAACCTTACTCGGGTCTTTACCAGAAAAAGCACCGCCGCCATGCGCGCCCATACCGCCATAAGTATCAACGATAATTTTTCTACCTGTAACACCGCAATCACCATGAGGCCCGCCGATGACGAAGCGACCTGTAGGATTAACGTGGATTTTAGTTTTGCTGTCGATAAGTTTTTTAGGAATAATTTTATTAATAACTTCTTTAATAAGAGTTTTTTTTATTTCCGCGTGTTTGACGCTATCACTATGTTGAGTAGAAATAACAACAGTATGAACACGAACAGGTTTTTTATCTTTTGTATATTCAATAGTAACCTGTGATTTACTGTCAGGCTTTAACCACTTAATTTTCTTTGAAAGACGAAGACGCGCGAGTTTGTCAAGCAGCTTGCGAGAAAGCGTAATAGGTAAGGGCATTAATTCTTTTGTTTCATTACATGCGTAACCGAACATCATTCCCTGATCACCGGCGCCTTGTTCTTTATGCAGCCCTTTTCCGGAAGTAACGCCCTGGCTAATGTCAGGTGATTGAGAATCAAGAGCGACAATCACGCCACAGTCATTACTGAAGCCGTCTTCGGGATTATTATAGCCGATTTCTTCAATTGTTTTTCTTGCAACGGATTGGCAATCTATATAACCTTTTGTTGTAATTTCTCCAGCAATAACGGCAAGACCGGTAGTAACAAGAGTTTCACACGCAACACGGCTTTCAGAGTCCTGAGTTAGAGCTGCATCAAGAATCGCGTCAGAAATTTGGTCAGCCACTTTATCGGGATGACCCATAGAAACGGATTCGGAAGTAAACAAAAAATTCATAATTAAATCTCCATATAGATTATTTTAAATTAGTCATTGTCACCATAATATATTTCCGCAAATCCATCTGGCGGATCTTCAAATCGCGCATAATTATTTTCAAATTTAAGAAGAATGTTTCCAATAGGACCATTCCTCTGCTTGGCAACGATTAATTCCGCCGTGTTTTCGTCTTTTGGATCATGGGAAGTCATATATTTCCTAAACAGCAGGAGAACCAAATCGGCATCCTGTTCGATTGCGCCTGATTCGCGCAATTGGCTTAATTTTGGTCGCGCGCCTTTTTCATTGCCTTTTTCAGATTCTCTGTTAAGCTGAGAAAGAGCAACAACCGGCAATTCAAGTTCAAGAGCCAAAGCTTTAAGCGAACGAGAAATATAAGAAATTTCCTGCTGCCGGTTTTCCGTACTTTTACCTGAACCTTGCATAAGCTGAATGTAATCAATAATAATAAGTCCTAAATTAGGATTTTCAGCCTTTAATCTTCGACAACGAGCGCTAACTTCAAGAGGAGTAAGACTGGCGGAAGGATCGATATATATATCAGCTTTCTTAAGCGAGGCACTTGCGTTTAAAAGTAGAGAAAGGTCTTGCTGAGTTAAACCGCCGCGGCGCAGTTTTTGCGCGTTAATTCTTACATGTGAAGATAAAATCCTCATAGTAAGTTGCAACGCGGTCATTTCAAGAGAAAAAATCGCAACAGCTTTATTGCCGTTAACAGCCGCATTTTCGGCGAGGTTTAGCGCCAAAGCGGTTTTTCCAACAGAAGGCCGAGCGGCAATAATAATTAATTCACCACCGTGTAATCCTGTCGTCATTTCATTTAGTTTAGTAAATCCTGTGTCAACACCGGTAAGGCCGCTTTTATTGTCAATCAGTTTTTTGAGATGCGCAGCAGCTTCGCCCATCATTGCCCCCAACTTTTTGAACTCTCCGTGTTCGCGCAATTTATCAACATCAAAGAGTTCTATCTGAGCAGAGCCAAGTAACTCGCTAATATCCTGATTACTTTCATAGCATTTGCTTACAATCCGATTAGAAGCGGAGATTAATTCCCGCATAAGCCATTTATCACGAACAATTTTAATATAATGCTCATAATTTGCTGTAGTAGGAACCGTATCAACAAGTTCACTCAGATAAACCGGCCCGCCTGCTTGTTCGAGCAGTTCCGCGGAAGTCAGTTCGTCTGTAATGGTAATAACATCAACAGGAGACTGCTTACTGTAAAGATTTTCTGCAGCGGAAAAGATATGTCTATGTCCCGGAAAATAAAAAGACCTTGTGTCAAGAGCATCAATAGACGCAGCCAGGACAGTTTCATCAAGCATCATAGCACCAAGAACGCATTGTTCAGCCTCTTTGCTGTGAGGAGGAATGCGGTTGGTGATATTAGTACTTTGAGATAAAGTTGATTCGTATGAGGGCATAGAACATTATTCCCTTACAACCCAGACGCGCACAGTGGCAGTAACATCATGGTGCAAAGCTATATCGACCGAAACGACACCGAGATCTTTAATAGGAGGATCAACGAGGATTTTTTTACGGTCAATTGAGACACCTTCTTTTTCAAGAGCTTTTGCAATATCAATGTTAGTAACAGAACCGAAAAGTTTATCATCTTCACCGGCTTTTCTGGGAATAGTTACAGAAACTTCAGCAAGTTTAGCAGCCAAAGTTTCGCATGCTTCTTTTTCTTTTTCTTCTGCAACAGAGCGTTTACGAAGCTCAGCTTCAATTTTTGCCATGTTGTCTTTGGTTGCCGCTTCAGCAAGAGATTGCGGGAAAAGATAATTTCTTGCATAACCATCGGACACTTTAACCGCTTGTCCCGCGCGGCCTAATTTAGGAACATCAAAACGTAGGATTACATCCATTTTATTTTCTCCATTATATCAAAGTTTATTCATCACCATGAACTGCGCCAACATAGGGCAGCATCGCCATAAAACGCGCAAGCTTAATTGCGTGAGCCATCATTCTCTGATGTTTTGCACAGTTGCCGTTTATATAACGCGGGGTTATACGTCCATAGTCGCTCAAATAATTTTTAAGTGTTTCCACATCTTTATAATCGATTTGGCGAACTTTGTTTTCACAAAAATTGCATGTTGCTTTTTCGATTCTTGGTCTTTTTCTAATAGTTGCCATAAGAATTTCAGTTAAAATTAAGGTTAATTATTTCTAAATTGTCTGCTTTTTATTTCTTTTCTTTTATTTCGTTCACGTCCTGCGTTGAATTTACATTGTTCTCCGAAGCCTTCATCAATGCGCTGAATTCATGAGCAAGCGACTGCCAGCTTTTTTTAAATGCCGGACCGGAAAGCTTCCAGTAAAATATTCTTGAAGCTTGGGGCCATACAATTACCTGATGCTTATCCCGTTCTATTAAATCCGATTCGCCTCTTGGAACATCACGGAACCATTGTGTATCTCCGCCAATTGCGAGTGGAGTATCTAAGCGAAGTCTTGATGATGCAAAAGTGTCTTCATCAATCACCCGTCCGTTTGTTGCTAACAAAATATTCGAATCATTCCATCCTGATTTAACAATATACTTTCCTGAAAGAGAAAGATCTATCGGGTCGTAAAACCAATTGAAAAAGTTTAATCCCGTTTGCTCAAACCAGGAAAGCGGGTTTCTTATTGTGCCTGTTTCTTCTATTACTACTTTACCGTCCTGAAGAAATACTTTTCGATGAACGTTCTGCAGCTTTGGAGTAATCGGATCATCAGTATTCTTTTCAGACGCTATTTTTACCAGCTCTTTCGCTTTTTCGGCGCGCTTTTCTATATTCTTTGATGTAGCGCCAATACCAACATAACGAACAATCACCTCTGCTGAACTGCCGGATGTTTCGGCGATTCGCCACGATTGAGTTTCGTAAGTAAAAGTTGAGCATCCTGTAAAAAGGACAATTCCTATAAAGGTGAAAAGCAAGCATCCTGTTTTAAAGACAAGAGATTTCATGGTAAAAGCCGTATGGCTAATGCTGTTGCTATTCTACTGAAGTAATTAAAAACCGTAAAATATCTTTACTTAATTCATATCTGTCGCGTACTTTATTAATTTCATTTGGCTCTATTGTAAACTTAACTAAATAATAAAAGCCCTCTTTGTGATGACGAATGGCATAACATAACTCCCTTTGCCCAAGTTCTTCGCATTCACTTACAACGCCTTGTACACGTTCGATATTGTCGGTAATTTCATTTTTAACTTTATCAAACCTTTCGCTTGCGGCATCTGGTTCAATAATAAACAACGCTTCGTATTTTTTCACAGGTTTTGTCTCCCTTAAGTTTTCGTATAAATAATATTAAAGTTAATTCAATTTTTAAAAAAAGTATTTATCTGTTGAACTGCTCTATCCCACGGTTCAGAAAGCAAAAGATTTATTGCTTCAACCGCTTTTTTAATCATTTGTTCAACGAGTTCCATTTCTTCATTTTCAAAATTACCAAGCACATAACCAATTCTGTCTTTATTACTTTTGCCGATTCCAATTCTTAATCTCGGGATATTGTCGGTGCCGAGATAATTTATAATTGATTTTAAGCCGTTGTGCCCACCGGAACTTCCGCCGGCTCTGATGCGCAATTTTCCTAAAGGAAGGTTTATGTCATCATATATAATCAGCAATTCATCAGAATTAAGTTTATATTTTTTCACAACTTTATAAATAGCTCTGCCGCTTAAATTCATATAAGTTGCGGGCTTACAGCAAAGTAATTTACCTGTTCCGTAATTACTTTGAGCAAGCCAATAATTTTGCCACCAGCGCTTTTTCCACTCTGAGCCGGATTGTTTTATAAAAAAATCAGCAACGCGGAATCCGATATTATGCCGCGTGTTTTCGTATTCCCGTCCGGGATTTCCCAAACCGACAATACAGCGTATCACTTTTATTCTTCCTCTTCTTTCTTTTCACCGATCACTTCAGGTTCGGCTGTTTCAGCTTCTTCCTCTGTTGCTTCTACTTCTTCCTCATGTACTGTTGGAGGAGCAACTGTAATCAATGTTGTTTCGGGATCACCGATATAAGTAACACCGTCAATTTCCGGAAGTTCTTTAATATGAATTACATCATGAATGTTCAATGCTGTAACATCAATCTTAATTGCTTCAGGAATACTTCCCGCTTTACATTCGACAGTAACATCGCGTCTAAGCAGTTCAAGAACTCCGCCATGATTTTTAACACCTTCAGCTTCGCCTTGGGTTTCAAGCTGTACTTCAATCTTAACAATTTCATCAAGATTAATAACCAGAAAATCAATATGTGAAATATTATGAGTTACACAATTACGCTGAACATCTTTTGTAAGGACATCGAATTCTTTTCCGTCAATTTTTAGTTTTATTACCGCATGTTCAGAATGCATAACGTGAGTTAACATTTCAAACTCGTGATAATTAACGCAAATGCTTTTTAATTCGTTATGACCATAAACGACAGCCGGTGTTAATCCCTGTCTGCGTAAACGTCTTGCGGTTAACCCGCCGGTTGATTCGCGTGTTTTTGCTTGTAAAATTAAATCTTCCATAAATATTAAAGTCTAATAAGGTTATATCAAATAGAGTAATTAAGCACTCGTTATTTTGTGTTAAATATATAAAAGGATAGATAACGCCCTGGTTTAATAGGCAGCACCATCGCGCCGCCGACGTTAGAAAAAACTTAAAGGTATGTCATCAATCCACTTCTTACAACATTATATTAAAAATTACTTTAAATTGCAAGTGGTGAAGAATACTTGCAAAAAATAAATAAAATGGTATAATAGTATTGTAATATTTGAATAATTGTTAATTATTATGAAAAATATAAAACTTAAATCTTTACTCGATAAATTATACCTAAAATATAACCGACCGGAATTTATTAGTCCCGACCCTCTGGAATTCATTACTCCTTTTAAAAAAGTCGATGACAGAGAAATTGCGGGGATGATTGCTTCATCACTTGCCTACGGTCGTGTGGCACAAATATTAAAAAGTGTGAATTATATTCTTGAGATCATGAAACCTTCTCCTTCAGAATTTGTTTCAAAAGTTTCTGAGAAAAAGTTACGAGAATTATTCGCTAATTTTAAATACCGATTTAATGACGGCAAAGATATTACTGATTTAATTCTTGGAATTAAAAAGAATCGCGAAAAATACGGTTCATTGGAAAATTGCCTCTTTGCCGGTTTGAAACCTGATGATAAAAATATTCTTTCGGCAATGGCAGGTTTTGTTGATGAATTAACGAACCAAAAACAGTCTTATCTTCTTCCTTCTCCCCAAAAAAACAGCGCGTGCAAAAGATTAAATCTATACCTTAGGTGGATGGTTCGCAAAGATAATGTCGATCCGGGCGGCTGGTCAAAAATTCCAACATCAAAGTTGATAATTCCTTTAGATACGCATATGTTTAAAATAGGCACTATTTTAGGATTTACAAAAAGGAAACAGGCAAATCTTAAAACCGCTGTGGAAATAACAGCCGGCTTCGCAAAATTTGTGCCGGAAGATCCCGCGCGGTACGATTTTGCTTTAACTCGTTTCGGAATTCGGGATGATATGAAAATGGAGGAGTTTAAGCGTTTAACAGTTGGCACAAACCCGAAATAAATATTCAATATGTCACAGTTGCACTTTTAAAACAAAAATGTTCAATTCTTAAGTGAAATCCAATAATCCAATAATTTAATGATCATAAACATTATATCCGATATTTGGATGACGCTATGCGATATGGCGCCATACCTTCTTTTTGGTTTTCTCGCCGCGGGAATTTTATCTGTAGCGATTTCCCCGAAAACAGTAGAAAAACATCTTGGCGAAAAAGGCTTTGTGTCGGTATTTAAAGCCGCGTTGTTTGGCGTTCCTCTGCCTTTATGTTCCTGCAGCGTAATACCGGTAACAGTTTCTATGAAGAAAAGCGGAGCGAGCAATGGCGCGGCAACGGCATTTTTAACATCAACTCCGCAAACAGGAATTGACAGTGTATTTGTTACATTTAGTCTACTTGGACCCGTTTTTGCGATATTTAGACCTGTTATTGCTCTTATAACGGGAATCATCGCGGGTTTCTGGGTTGATTTAACCGATAATAATAAAAAAACGGTTCCCAATAACACCACAGAAGAAAAATGTGAACATAGTTGCTGTTCCGCAAAAAAAGAAAAAACGCCAAATAAAATCCTGCAAATTTTACGCTACGGCTTTATAACTATACCCGGCGATGTAGCCAAGCCGCTTCTTCTGGGAATTTTTATTGCCGGAATAATTTCCGCAATTATTCCTGATGATTTTTTTGCAAGCAAACTCGGAACAGGTTTTCTGCCGATGATTGTTATGATGGCTATCGGCATACCAATGTATGTTTGCTCAACCGCTTCTGTTCCGATTGCAGCCGCACTTATTTTAAAAGGTATTTCTCCTGGAGCGGCATTTGTTTTTCTGATTACAGGAGCCGCGACTAACGCGGCGGGAATAATGACGATTTATAAAATTTTAGGTAAAAAGGTTGCTGTTATTTATTTAACAACAGTTGTGATTTCAGCTTTAATCAGCGGCTTTTTATTAAATTTCATTTTTAAATTCGTCAAAAAACAAGGATGGCACGCGACTAATAGCGGGTGGATGTTGCCCCAATCGGTCAAAATTGCGAGCGCAATAGTACTATTAATAATATTAGGATATTCAATTTTTTTATTGCATCAGGTAAACGGGAAAAAATGCAGTAGTCATTAAATTATTTAAATTGAGTTAATTGCGTCAAGAGATTTTATTTGGTCAACAATAAAATTACTAATTTGATTATTTAATATTTCTTTATTTTGAACAAATTGTTTATTTAAATAGTTTAGCATTTTTCTCCTCGTTTTCGCTTTCGCGCGTTTAAGCGAAATATCAATTGCTTTTCGCGTGACAATATTATCCATTAACATGCCTGGAATCGGTATCTTGGAAGTTAATTTCTTCATTCCAAAAAAAATCCCGGCAGTTCCAATTCCAAGTCCTATCAGCCATCCTCCGGGGCCGGCCATAAGAAGAGCAATTCCTCCACCGCCGAGTAGAGAAGCGGTAATTAACCCTCCAATAGAAGCGATAATAAATTCTAATTCCGAGGGGACATTAATATTACCGAACTGAATTTTTGTGTTTCTGACAGAAGGCAGATTAATATCAATGTTATGTTTTTTAATGTTATGACTTTCAAACCAATTGTTTAAAATATTTGTAATACGGTCAGAAATTTCCGCTTTGAGTTCGGGCTTTTGAATTTCAATAATTTTTTCAAATTCAGGTTGTAAATCTTCAACTTTAACTCTTATAAGCGAATTTAATTGTTCAGTTGTTCCACCCTTTTTTGAAAAAGAATTAACCGCGGGAGCAACAGCTTCGTTAAATATTTTCTCAATAATTTCATCACTAATGCAACTATAAAAATCCTGTACATCAGCCATAACGCTTTTTGTAATTTCTAAGCTTTTTTCATACTGCTCCCGCTTTAACTTGTTTTTAATTACATTAAATCGTTCTTTAATTAACGGAAGTAAAGCCAGCCCTTCACCGATTGCCGCGCGAGGATTTGCGGATTCTAAAATTTGTTTATTTTCAAGAAAAAAAGTTTCCAAAACAATTTCACGGACAAATGACCACACACTGCTTCCGCCTGTAAGGATAACATGTTCAATGTTTTCAATTTTAATTTTATTATTCTTAATGACACTTTCTATCGCTTCACGAAAATGTTGAATTAAATTTATTGTTTTTTCAGACGTTAGTTTTTCATAAGCCTTTCCATAAGACTTAAGTTCTTTAAGAAAAGATTTATCAGGAGTGTAATTCTCTGCCCTGTGAATAAATTCTTCCCAGGTCGCGTTATCGAGATGCCCGTAATTCGGGATATGAAAACTAAAAATTTCATTTTTATTTTTCCGCATCGTGTTAGAAAAAGTCTCTTTCATTTCACGGCACTTTACCCAGTGAAGATAATAACTGTCGCTTGCTCCTTCAAATTTACTTTCAACATTCGCGTTTTGACTCAAAAACCACTGATAAAATAAATCATCAAATAATCGACCGCCAAGAAGAGGATCGCCAAATTTATGCTTTACATCAAGGCGGAGCATAAATGCCACATCACAGGTTCCCCCCCCAAAATCAATCACAAGAATCCCATTGCCTATATCTTCCGTGTTAATATCATGACGAATAATGTGATGAAGCAGCGCGGCGACAGGTTCCTCGACAAGTTTAAAGTTATCAAAGCCGGCTTGCGTCATAATTTCCCGCATGGCATCTTTATGTCCTGCAAGTATTTTTGCCGGAATGCCGATAATAACATTAAAATTATTTATCTCCCGGGCATTAGGAAGAAGATTCCTTTCTTTCATATACCGCGCGGCACTTCTTAAAAACGCAACAGCGTCATCTTTAGCCCGGGCAGAAGAAGAAATATCGGGCTTGAACTGAAGACTCAATCGCCAGTTCCGCTTATCGGCGGGAGAAGCATAATTCCATCCTTTAACCGCGGAAGATCCGAAATCTTTCACTTCGTTATTTTCCCAAAGAACAGCTGTTTCTATAGAGGTATCGTTATCAAAACAAATAGGATTAGGTTGTAAAACGTCATCAGGAGTGATACAGAAATATGAATTACTTGTGCCGAAATCTATTCCAATATAATGTTTATTCATAATTATTTTACGATTTAATGATTTAGTTATTATTAATCATTTCAATCATTTCAATTGTTAAATCATTCAATAATAATTTTTGTAAGTTTACCTCGAATAATCAGTTCATCATTTTTATAAAGCGGCATTTCAAAAATTTTATAATTATCACCTTCATCAATATACCCCTCGATATCGAATTCATTTTTCATGATTTCAGAAAAAGCAGGATATTTATCCAGATATTTCGATTTAACTTCATAGCCAGCGTTTTTAAATGATAAAACAACTTCTTTTTTTATAAAATTTGTTTCGGAAGTGTCTCTCGAATTTATTAATTTAACAAGTGATTTTAAAAGTTGGATATCAGTTTTTTCCGAATTACTATTAATAGTTTGACTAATCGAATCATTCGCTTCGTTAATAACAAGAATTAATATCTTTAATGATTGCTCAAGCCAGGACTTAATCGCAAAATATGTGTTGAGCTTTAACTCCTCTTTCGGAATTTTTGTTTCAGGAACAGCGATTTGTAATAATAAAATACCAAAAGTAAACGTGATAATTCGTTTCAGCTTTCCCCATAAGTTATTACCGAATCGACCTGTAAGTTTACGCCATAAAATACTTACCGGGTTTACCGCGCCGGTAAATAAAGTAAATAATTCCGTGGCAATCGCGACTCCGAAAAGTCCCTGCAGAAATCTTAGCAAAATCTCCCGCTTAGATAAATAAATTCCTAATAATGAAAAAAGAAAAGCACCAACCGACGCGCCAATAATAATACCAAACTGTCTGTAATCATTTCCAATAAAAAAGCGAAACAGAAATGCTGTAAGAAACATTCCGATTACTGTGCCCGAAAGAGCTAAAATTGGAACAGCTGAATTTCTTAGTTGCTTGTTTGGAGCGGGAAATGGAATAGAAAGCGGGGAGTTGATTTGTCTAAAATTAAATTTAATAAAATTTAATTTTTCAAGAGAAATTTTTTCATCGGAACATATATTTTTGATAAAATCATCAGCAAGAATTTTGTTAGTAATCCTTTTTTGTGAATTGTATACTTTGCTCTTAAATAATTCAGGTGAATATTCACTGATAATTGAAAACGAAGATGAAATAGCCTGTGATTCCGCTCTCGAAATAGAATCAATTGCTTTCTCACCAACGGCGAAATAGTTTTTAATAAGATTAATGGATTTTTTCATAATAATATACAAATCATTTCATTGTTTTTCGAACGCTGCCTAATCGTTTGTTGAATCATTGAATCGTGCCTTTCCGGCAACATAATCACGCGAACCATCACGCACCCATCTATCAAGTTGAGCAGGATCTTTTAATTGTTGGCCGCGTCGTCGTTCAACCGCAAAAAATCCGCAGTTGAAGTCTTCAAGCCAGGTAATATCGCCCCACAATTTCTCGAATTGAGCAACAGGATAAATGTCTTCCTGTCCGGCGCCCCAAAGCAGTTTCACATTTTTAATGGTAACGTAAGTTCGAACTTGTGATTCGAGCCTCTTCAACGCTTTGTCGATTTTCTTTCTTGATTTTTTATCTTTGGGTGCCGATACAATAATTTCACGGGACAAATCAAGCGTTTTAAGAAATTTATCAATGTTAATCCAGTTTGTCAGTGTGTTGTAATAAGTGAGTTTGAATTCATCTTCTTCACGGGGAAGCGCAAGCGTTTCAACGAGTTGAATTCTTCCGTTTATTTTTGCGAGTCCCCCTCCTTTATCCTCGTAACGACGGGGTGTCACTTCAAAATTAATTGTTTTGCCTCCCAAGTGGTGCATACCAATCATAATAGGACTCAAGAACACTCCCAGAGTGTCGGCGTTATGAACCATCAAATGTTCCAAATTCGGATTGTCCTTAAGCATTTGACTCAATATACCGTTGCGAAACATATTCGGCACTTCAAAAAAATGTCCCGGCGGATTAAAACGCTGAATAGCTGCATTATTCATATAATCTTCACCTTCACCACGGGCTCTTGCCCATTCTATTAGCGCTTCTCTGGCATCGCTCTGTACTTTTTCCGCGCGCTCATCAAGTTGCTGCTGTGACAATTCTTCCCAGAGGAAGCGCAAATCTCGCTCCATCGGATAAACGCGATGACCGATTGACCTCCCGGGTGAAAGATAAACATGACCATTGTAACCATAGTTTCCGGAAATTTCCAACTCGTTGCGCAAGGGCTCGTGTGTAAGATAACTTGTCGTAAAAACATGTTGAACCGGCTGTTCATATCTGTGTTTCATTTCACTTGTTTTTCCAAGATGTACTTCCACAAACGTCCGGTGTTTTCTTTTCATTACAACAAACGGGTTTATTGCCTTAACTACCGCCGCGCCTTCACACCATCTACTGCCGAGTCCACCACTGTAAGTTACAACCGCGACCGCGTTTTTCCGCAAAAGTTCCTGTCCGGTTCGTTTAAATTTTGCGATATCGGAATTACTAAGGTCGTTAGACACAACAGTAATATCTTTTGAGCTGACATTTTCAACAACAGCCGTTAAGGGTAAACGATTATTACCAACACCTATACGTCCGCTTTTGAGCATTTGCTTGTAATTACTATGAGCTTTTTCATCAAAGCCATACGCATTTTTAATTTGTTTCATCTCTTCATTCATATTTTCGCGTTTATTGCCCTGATTATCCGTTTCGGTTGATTGTGTCAAACGAAAAGTTTTACTTTTGCAGGGGATTATCGCGAATTTCCCTTTCATAATTTTTGCCTGTATGCCTTTATAATTAAGATTAAAATCATAAACAATCGGTTCCATTGCAAACGGCAGAGCATACTCATATTTTTTTTTCAGTGACCGCATTATTTTGAGAATCGAGGCGCAAAACTCACTATGAATCTCAGGTTTAACAATAAAACCCATTCCTCCACCTGATGCTCCGCCGAGCATAATAAAGCCCAGATATTTTTTCCCGAATTGTTTCTTTACCTGCGCAATTAATTTTTCTGTAAAAGCGTTAGATGCCCATGGAATTATTTTTTTTATCGAATTATTCCAATCCGCGTCACATAATTTCCCCAGAGACTTCATATTGCCCTCTTTTATGGCTTCGACAATATCTGAAAAATATTGATGCCCTTTTTGACGCGCAAGCCATTCTGTTCGATAACGCAACAGATAACGTGTTGTTACCATTTCGAGTACCGGCCCGACGTTCATTGACAATCCTCCGTGCACAAGGACGATTGATTTCCGTAATGTTTCTTCTATATCCGGCGGGAGTTGTTCCCTGGCAAGTACGGAATGAGAAGGTAAAAGTCGCCCGCGGCTTATTCCGTATTCGGGATCTCCTTTTGACGCTTCAACTCCTTCAATGATTTTGATTCCCGGCCATATTCCGCCTGAATCCTGCCAGCCTCCACCTGATCCGCCGAGCCATTCTCCGAGAATCGCTCTGGAAGCCACAATTCTTCGTTCCTCTTCACTCAGTCCTCCCTTTTGCTTTTGTATCTGCCCGCTGAATCGCATCAATCTTGTGATGATTGTTGCGAGGAGCGTTGTTGATACCGCAAATCGTGACCCTTTTGGTATACCGGGCACATTTGTAACAAGCTCAAATCCACCACGCTTTCCAAGAAGTTTCTTGAGAATTGAACCTAACGGAATATCTTTACCTTCATAAGACGATGGTATCACACCCGATGCAATGACTCCGGCTTTTAACAAACCAAGATGGTCAATTCCAAAGTTAAATATTTCGGCAAGTGAAGTAATATCGGTTTTACAATTAAGGTCTAATGAAACAAGACGAATAACAGGTTCTTTAATGTATCTGCAATAACACGTAACAGGCGGCTTCGGCTGCCCGAAACCACGAACGGCGAGGTCAACAGACATATTAACAACGCGTGCGCCTTCAGGGAAATCCATGCCGAGGAAAAATATATCTGACCAGCCCGAATGACAAGGATCGGCGCGTAAAGGTGATTTATCTGCCCCTACGGAATAATTGCCTGTTTCAATATCCGGTGTTGTGTATTCGGCGGAAACTTTTAACGGGTATTGTCTGAGTGTGTTAATAGCAAACATCCATTTATTCCCGATACTTGTGCGAACGCTTTGCCTGACCTGATCAACAAGGTACTTGAATGCCAGTCGGAAATAAGCTTCCGCCAACGCGCTAAGCAGTGCTTCGTTGCAGCCTTGTGACATCATTGCCGCGCGAAATCGTTCTATTGCTTCATCATATCCGCGTGATAAAACCGCACGAATGCCGTCATAGTCAATCAATCCGATTTTGGGTACGTCTTTCCGGTCAATCAGATAGTATCTGTAAATTGCGTGAATAAAAAGACATGCGCGAACACGATGATATAAATTATCAGATTGCTTCCTGAAAAACTCCAATCCTTCTGCCATGCGAAGAAGTTCTTCTTTGCTTTTTCCCGAAAGAAGAGCTTCTTCAGTTCTGTTACGAACGGTGTCATCGTCACTTGTTATTGTTTCAATAATGCTCTTATACATGATAATAATTCTATACTAATCAATGAAGATTGTCAAGGTTTACACAGAATACAGAAACATGGAAATTTTCGGAATTATTTATATTATTTAAAACGGTTGGAAATCATTGATAATTTTTACCGCGAATAGTTGGATTCGAAAAGCCGACTTACTTTTCAATCATTAAATACAAATTTAAAATGTCTTAAACAAAAGATATTGAAAGGAAAGAAAGATGGTGGGCCCAGTAGGACTTGAACCTACGACACGCGGATTATGAGTCCGCTGCTCTAACCAACTGAGCTATGGGCCCTATTGAATCAGTAATCAGTAATTAGTTATCAGTTACTGGTTACCGGTAATCAATATTAATATTTGCGTATAAATAATATCAAAAACGTTTTTAAATTGCAATAACTTAAGGTAGAAAAATAAAAAAAGGCGGAGGAAAACTCCCGCCGCCTTTTTATTTTTCTAAATAAACTTTAATACTAATACGCGAAAAGTAATTCACTGTATTTAGGTAACGGCCATTTATCATCATCTACTTCTAATTCAAGACCATCACAAGAAACTCTTACCGCGTCCATAAATTTAATCATATTAGCTGAACTTCCCGCAGCAATTGCTTTGTCTAAAGCCGCAACTGCTTTTGTAGCTTCATCAACCAGTTTACCGATTTTGGTGATTTTAGTTTTTGCGGCTGCTTGCCCGGCTTTTACACCTATATCCGCAAGCGCGGCAACTGTATCCGCAAGTTCGGCAAGCTGTTCCAATGCAACCGGCAGGAGGATGGTTTTAGCGATATCCGAAGTAAGTTTTGCTTCTACATCGATAACCATATCATATTGTTCCTGGTAAACTTCGTATCTTGAAAGGATTTCGGTTTTGCTTAAGACATCATATTTTTCGAATAAGCTGACAGCTTTTTTAGAGACGAGAGATTTTAAAGCTTCCGGAGTTTTCTTCAAGTTGGGTAGTCCACGTTTTTCAGCTTCATTAAGCCATTCAGCAGTATACCCATCGCCATTAAAGAGGACTTTTTTATGTTTTTTAATAATATCGCTAAGAATTTTCTGAAGTGTTTTATTGAAATCAGCTTTTTTAACTTTTTCAAGTTTCGTCGCAATTTCATCTAAAGCTTCCGCTATCGCGGTATTTAATACCACATTAGGTCCTGAACAAGATTGTTGTGAGCCAACAGCGCGAAACTCAAATTTATTTCCGGTAAAAGCAAAAGGACTTGTTCTGTTTCGATCAGTAACATCTTTCGGAAGATTTGGTAAAGCGTCAACGCCGATATTTAGAATATCCTGAGTTTTAGAAGATTTTGCTCCGCCTTTTTCAATTTGTTTTATTATATCTGTTAATTGTTCACCAAGAAAAATTGAAACAATCGCCGGTGGAGCTTCATTAGCGCCAAGACGATGGTCATTTCCTGCTGTTGCAACAGTTGCGCGCAGAAGATCGGCGTGAGAATCAACAGCTTTAATAATCGAGCAAATGAAAGTAAGAAACATTGCGTTGTCGTGTGGCGTTTTTCCGGGCTCAAGCAAGTTTTTACCATCCGGAGAAGCGATAGACCAGTTATTATGTTTACCATTTCCGTTAATTCCCGCGAAAGGTTTTTCGTGAAGAAGAGCCACCAATCCGTGTCTATCGGCAACAGCTCTTAGAATTTCCATCACCATCATATTATGATCGGTAGCAAGGTTTAATGTTTCATAAACACAAGCAATTTCGAATTCTGCCGGAGCAACTTCGTTATGACGGGTTTTGGCCGGAATCCCGAGTTTCCAAAGCTCTTTATCCACTTCTTCCATACAAGCGATAATTCTTGCTTTAATAGCTCCGAAATAATGATCGTCCATTTGCTGATGTTTTGGCGGAACATTTCCAAATAAAGTACGACCGGCTTGTACTAAATCAGGACGCGCAAGGAAGAGTTCTTTGTCAATCAGGAAATATTCCTGTTCCGCGCCGAGGGTTGTCAATGCCATTCCGTCACTATCTTTCCCGAAACATTTAAGGACGCGCTTTGCTTGTTTTGAAATAGCCTGCATAGAGCGAAGCAGAGGAGTTTTTTTATCAAGAGCTTCACCTGTGTAAGAGCAAAAAGCGGTAGGAATACAAAAAGTTGCACCTGCTTTTGATTTTTTGAGAAATGCCGGACTTGTCGGGTCCCAAGCTGTATAACCGCGAGCTTCAAAAGTGGCTCTTATTCCACCGCTTGGAAAGCTTGATGCATCGGGTTCACCCTGCACAAGTTCTTTACCGGAAAAATTCAAAATTACTCCACCTTCACCATCCGGGTCGATGAAAGAATCGTGTTTTTCGGCTGTTGACCCTGTTAGAGGCTGAAACCAATGAGTGTAATGGGTTGCGCCTTTAGCGATAGCCCAGTTTTTCATTGCGCCTGCTACGACGTCAGCGATATCGCTATCAAGGATTTTCCCTTTTTTAATAGTTTCTCTTAATTTTTTATAAATAGCTTTTGGCAAAACTTTTTTCATAGTTTTAAGCGTAAAAGCATTTTCTCCATAAATTTCCGAAATGTTTGCCGATGAGGCGGTTTCAAGATCAGGAGTTCTTGCCGCAATGTTAGCCACAGCGTTTTTTCTAATAATGCTACTCATAATTTTTCCTTTTTTGTTATTAAATCAATTAATATTTTTTGCAAATTTAAGTTGGTTAGATATACCGCAATTACTGTGCCATTAAATTCGCAACATACGAGTTGAGCTGTATTTGTAAGTAATAATGCACGATAATATTTTATATTATATATAAAATCTATTCTTAAAGCAAATCTACCATTTCCCGATCACACTATATTGTAGGATCTTTTCCGGAAGATTACATTCCCGTAGGTAATAGTTGCGATTTCGCGCCAGATCTGTAACCATATAAAAATTCTCTTAATTTTAAATTCATTGCAACGGGATGAATTTACTAAGCCTACTATTGACACTTATTTTCTATTTTGATAAAATTAAATAAGTATTTAATAATAATTCTAATCACAAATATATTATATTATGTGGCTCTTTCCTTTGATTTGTATGGGTATGCTTGGTATAGCTTTCGGTGCCGGACTGGCATATGCCTCAAAAAAATTCGCTGTTGAAATTAATCCGAAAATAGAAGCTTTGATAAATATTCTTCCGGGCGCAAATTGTGGCGCCTGTGGTTATCCAGGATGTTCGGGTTACGCATCCGCTGTGGCTTCCGGGGAAGCGGAACCCGATTTGTGTTCTCCAGGCGGAGCTGAAGTTGTGGAGAAAATTGCTGAAATTCTCGGTGTTGAAGTTACAACTTCAGAACCGGAAACCGCTTTTATTAAATGCGCGGGTGCAAAAGACGCGGTTAAAGATTCATATTATGCCGGTGTTCAATCCTGCGCACTCGCCGCTTTGGTGAATCAAGGTCCTAATGCGTGTAAAAATGCGTGTCTTATGATGGGTGACTGTATGGATGTTTGCCAGTTTGACGCGATAACGTGGGAACCGGGGCAAATACCTTTTATAATTGAGGAAAAATGTACGGCGTGTGGAAAATGTATGCAAATATGCCCTAAAAATATTATTAATTTAAGACCGAAATCTAAACGTGTGCTCGTTTTATGTTCATCACAGGACAAAGGCGCTGTCGCGAGAAAAGCGTGTAAAGTCGCATGTATCGCCTGTACAAAATGCGTTAAAGAATGTCCGGTTGACGCGATTAAAATTGAAAATAATCATGCGATAATTGATACTAAAAAATGTATTCTTTGCGGGAAATGTGTTGCTGTCTGCCCCACAAACGCGATTTGGGACGGCCGCCCGTTGAAGAAAACCGTAAAAAAAGAAAAACCGGTTAGCGAAACAACACAAGCATAAATAAAAAACAAAGGGGGCAAAAACATGGAAGAAATCACACCTAAAGAACAATTTAAAAAAACGCTTTTTAAATTATCCGATCAATTGAAAAAAGTGGAGTCGGTTTCTATTGATGATAAAACTTTAAAAGTACTTGAATCAGTCAAGAGTAAAACTCAAAACTTAATTGAAGAAACTAAACATTCTGAAACAGAAAAAACTTTTGCGGAGGCAATTAAACATTTCGAAGAAACTCATCCGGATTTAACTGCGTCATTAAGAGATGTGGTAAATATGCTTAATAATATAGGGATATAAACGAAAAGAAATTATTAATAAGCAGTTAAATTGTGAGTTGTGTGCCGTAAACACGCGAGCCTGAGTGGTAAAATTGATTGAATAAGCTATTTACTCTGCATACAGAGTGATTTGGTGCCGAAGAAAGGACTCGAACCTTCACAGGGTTACCCCCACTGCGACCTGAACGCAGCGCGTCTACCAA
Organism: Chlamydiota bacterium; assembly: GCA_003648225.1. Taxonomy (GTDB): domain Bacteria; phylum Auribacterota; class UBA3054; order UBA3054; family B51-G9; genus B51-G9. The sequence goes on along the minus strand of QMOL01000005.1, from coordinate 8,268 downwards.
TTCCGCCACTTCGGCAATAAGTTACGGTGTGAATATTATACAGAACTGTTTTTTGAGTTGCAAGGCGGAAACAGAAGATAGATTGTTGGATTATTTGTCCCGATGAATCGGGGCGCTCGGAAATATAAACAAATTAGAAATTTGTATATATTTGGCAATTGCTGGAATGATGGAGTAAAGGTCCGCTGCTTATTTTATTATTTTTTACGGACTTATTATTTGTTTCCTCTAGTTTGCGGAATAATTCTAATCGTTTGCAATAGAACTTTATGAAAAACAAATTATTATTGTTTATAATATTACTTTTTTGGATTACAGCGTGTCAATCGGCCCCCAAAGCCGAGGTTTCCGGAAGCTGGGATTTTTCCGATGGTAAAATTCCAAAAGAATGGATTTTAAAAAACGACACCTGGAAAGTGAAAAACGGGGAGTTAATTAGTGATGATAAAATTAGTCATAGCGGTATCGCCGTCGCTAATTTCGGACCCGTTTCTGATTTTATTATAGAAGCAAATATAAAAATTAATAAAGAATACCTTAACCCAAAAACAACATGGGCCGGCTTTCATCTCCGATCTGATATGCCAATGTATGAAGCGCCTTGGGACAATGGTTATCTTGTGATTCTTTATCCTCATGGTGTTATTACTGCGCTTTGCATGAAAACAGGAATAAAAACCGGTGGAATTTTTCGTCCTGTTACAAACAAAGAAAGCAACAAGCTCGGCGTAAAAATGACGGGGTCGCTAATGGAAATTTATGTAAACGGGAACAAAATCGCAGAACTTAATGACGGGAAATACAAAAGCGGTTATATTTCTTTGATTAACTATGGAAATGAAGCCTCATTTGACGATATAAAGTTTAAAGGAACTAAAGTTACTCCAAAATTTCACACCCCAAAAGAAATGATTACGATGCCAACAATTAAGTCACGTGTAAAACCGGAACCTAAGATTAGTGTCAAACGGGGAAATGGGAAATCAGGACATTTTTTTTATAAAAAAACAGGAGAAAAATTTATTCCGGAGGGGTACAATCATACTATCGGGGATGTTGATAACTATAAAATTCCTCATGCTGTTTTTAATGTTGGTACTTATAACTCAAAAAGAATTGATAAAGTTCTTGCTGAAATGAAAGGACTTGGCGCAAATACTATTCGCGTGTGGCTCTGGGGAACCGATCACAAAGGAAGTGGAATTTGGGGTGGTCCGGACTCCAATTCACTTAACAAAAAATATATGGAAAACTTTTGTGATTTTCTACGTCTTGCGACTAAACGGAAAATTTATGTTATTCCTATTTTGGATTTAAAACCCGCAAATGAAAAATACAAATCTATTGCCATAAAGGGAACCCAAAATGCCGATAAAAAAATTACCGATCACAACAGTGATATTCTTCTACAAGGATTTATTGACGCAAGAAAACAGGCCGCGCGGGATACAATCCGTTTTATTAAAGCTACTGACCCTAATTTGTTAAACGTTATTTTGGGTTGGTCTATTGCTAATGAAATTTATTTAGTATCTTCAAATGGCCCGTTTAACCTTAACAAAGGGATTGTTAAAGTCGCGAACGGAAAATCTTATGATATGGCTGATTTTAATTCGCGTCAGAAATGCGCGGATGAATCTTTCCTCTATTGGGCAAATCAACTTACCGATGCTATTCATAAAGAAGATCCCAATGGATTGGTTACAATAGGGATGTGGACTTCCGACGCTCATGCCCGACCGCCTATAAACGGAATTATAAACACCGATAATATTGATTCGCGTTTTCCTCCCCGTCCTTCAGTTTTTGCTTCTCCAAAAAGTAAAATTGATTTTTTGGATATTCATGTATATCCCTGGAGAAATAAATTTCTGATTAATCGAGAAGCTCATGAATTAAATGCGATAAACAAATCCGGACTCCCGGTGCTTGTCGGTGAATACGGCGTCTTTACTTATCAGGCAAAGGATAATAATGAAGGAGCTAAAAAAATTATAGAATTAAGAAAAAAATGTTATAAAGCAGGTTACGCGGGCGCTCTGCTCTGGGTATGGAATTATACTAACGGGCTTTATAACGGGGAACTGCCGGAAGTTCGCAAAGCGTTATCTGAAGCGAGAAAAAAGCTAAATAATTTAAGGTCAAAATGATTTTTTCAAAAATATACGAATCTACGTGCCGGAATTATCTTGATTATTGAATATTAACTGTTAAAATAATAATTAATTTTCTCGTTGAAAAAAAATTAATTATGCAATAAACGCACTTTCACGCTTGCATTCAAGCGCTTATTATTTCGGATTACGGATTACGCGAATGGTTCAATATGAACCAATACATCAACTATATCTTTATTTGATTCCAAAACCATTTTCTTAAATTTTCCTCCAATTTTATGCCCGGATTCAACACTGATTTTCGGATCAACAAGCAAGTGGAGGTCCGCAAAAACCGAACCTCCAATTTTTCGTGTTCTTATAGCGTGAATTTCTTTTATTTCAGGGATTTGAGAAGCTAATTCCTTTAAAAATCTTTTCGTTTCCGCTCCCGCGCTCGCTTCGCATATTTCAAGAATCCCCGGATGCGCAATTGACCACGATGCTTTTAAAAGCATTATTGCGACAAGCATTGCGGCAATTTGGTCAAGGTATTTTAAATTCGGGAAAAAATATCCTCCTAAAACAGCAATCGCTACAGGTATTGAACTTAATGCATCTGAACGGTGATGCCACGCGTTAGAAATCAGCGCGGAAGATTTAAATTTTTTACCTTTAGAAATTGTCCATCTAAACAAACTTTCCTTAACAATTATTGATATTATTGCAATAGAAAAAACTATCCATCCGGGATTTTTATCCACTTTATCGTTAAAACTGATTACTGCTTCCCAACCAATAAATAACGCGGTAAAAGCAAGTGCGGCTCCGATGATAATTGTCACCAAAGTTTCAATTCGCGCATGGCCGTAGGGATGACACTCATCCGCGGGCTGTTCCCAGAATTTCGCGCCGATGATTATCATAATATCAGTTGCCGTATCCGACAGACTATGAATACCATCCGCGAATAGGGCCTGACTTTTACTCAAGTAACCAACAGAACATTTCGCTGCCGTCAATGCCAGGTTAATAATCATACCTTTGAAGGTTGTTTTTTGAATTTGTTTTTTAGTTTTTGACATAGATTTTTTGCAGCACCAAAAATAAATTATTAAAGCTCAAAAAAAGATCGATTAATATTATATCATTTTTTGTTTATTTGGATATATTCTAATATTCGTTAATCCATAAAAAACGGGATAGAATCTTACGATCCTATCCCGTTTATTTTTTCAGCTAATCAGATGTGATTATACAGAAGCTTTGAGTTTTGATCCAGCTTTGAATTTAACAACGTTTTTAGCTTTGATTTTGATCTTTTCACCAGTTGCAGGATTGATTCCTGTACGTGCTTTGCGTTTTACAACTGAGAATGTGCCGAATCCAATAAGCGTTACGTTATCTTTTTTCTTCAAAGATTTTTGGATTGTAGCAAGTGTTGCTTCAAGAGCGGCTTGTGCATCTTTTTTAGAAAGATCTGCTGCTTTTCCGATTGCTTCTACTAATTGACCTTTATTCATTACTTACCTCCATGGTTATAAAGATTAAGAAAAATAATGACTCAAAATATTTTTTTCGCAAAACAAATCACGAAAAAAATCACATAATTTTCGAGTCCGTTAAAATTTTTGTTGCATATATTGTACTCTATTTAAATCAATTTGTCAAGATGTTGTGTTTTCTATCGCAAATATAGCGGGACATTCACACTTATTGAACGGCTGAATAGCCGATTATCAAAAGGGTTACCGGCATTTGCTTATCGTAAATAACCTTTATATCGATAGTTAAAACAAAATGATCCGTTCTTTACAAATTTAGTAATTCAGTTTGAATACTATAATGGTTTATGGTATAATTTGCCGGAGTATATATTATATTTTAACTTTTTGAATTTTTAATGAAAACTATTATCTTTCCATTTAATCAAAATTTTTTGCAGGAAATTACCGATATTATCCTCAATAATTATTCCAATAATAACCATTGTGATTTATCCGGTCTCGCTATTATTCTTTCGGGCAAACGTTCACAAAGAAGACTGCTTGAAATCCTTTCCGAAAAAAGCGCGAAAAAAAATGCTTTGCTTTCACCGCCGATTTTTTTTACTCCGAAAAGTTTTTGTAAAACTTTCGCTGAATATTTTGTCAATATCCCTATCGCTTCTTCTATTGAACAAACTATCGCGTGGATTAACGCGGCAGAAAAATGCGAAGACGCGATAAAGTCAATCCTAGTAAAAAATAATAAATTATCACAATCTCCGGAAAGAGATTTCTTTCGCGTTGCTCAATTAATCATGCCGCTTCATAAAACATTAAGTGGAGAGGGCTTGTCAATAAAAAAGATATCAAAAAACTTGCTGATTGATGACCTGGACGAAGAAAAAAAAAGATGGTTGGCACTGGCAGAAGTTGAAAAAGAATATTATAACGAACTTCAAAAGAATAATTTAATCGACCCATATGGTGCAATTACTATAGCAATTGACGCGGCACGCCAAAATTCACAAATGATTTTTGATAATCTTCTTGTCATAAACGTTGTTGATTCATTTAATCTTTTTGGGAAAGCGGTGGAAACGCAAAGTGAAAATCTCACAATCTTTTCTTTGGGTAAAAAGGAATATTTTGATAAGCTTGGTTTCCTTAAAGTTAAAAATCCGAAACTTGAAAATGATTTTGTTCGCTTCCAACAAAATTCTATCCGATTCTTAAATTCTCCAAATGAACAAGCAGGTGAAATTATTGAAATTATTAAACAATATGCTAATGACTTCGGCTATGGAGATTTTGTCATCGCCGCGCCGGATTCGCAGACTTATCGGCCGATTGTTCAGGCGCTTAAATCCGTGGGAATAAACTGCCACAATGCTGCGGGAATTCCTTTTAAGGAAACAGAAACGGGTTGTTTGCTCAATTCATTAGCGAATTGTCTTGATAAAAACGGTTGTGAAACAGAGTCATTTATTGAACTAATAAATCATCCGCTTATTGAGAATTTAATAATTAAGAGTTTTGACATAAATTCTATTGAGAATTACAATAATTTATCAAGTGAAATTTTTAATATAATTTGCAAACATAAAATTGAAATAATTAATAAAAACACTCTTCATTTCTTTAAAAATGAAAAATATCCTCTTGTAAAACAAATTCCGGAATTCATTTTTCAAAATATTATCTCTTCACTTTCTGCAAAAGCTAATATTATTGATTGGCTAAACAAAATTAACTTAATATTAAAAAACATTTTTTCCACTCAATTTGATTTGCCTGACGATGTTAATTGTTCGGCTCATGATGAAGCTCTTGAAAAATGGGTTCAGTTGTGCGATGAAATAATTAATTCAAAAGTTCAATGGAAAGAAATCTGTGATGCAAAAACTACAATTCTAAGATGCCTTTCTCTATTGAAAAATACCAACCTTATTCCTAAACCGGTTGAACCGGTAATTGATATGACCGGATGGCTGGAAATCGCGCTTGCTGACTCACCGATAACTATTATAACCGGCTTTAATGAAGGAATGGTTCCGGAAAAATTTTCGGCCGATCCTTTCTTGCCGAATACATTACGCGAAAAACTTAATCTGCCGAATTATACCAGACGGTTTTTGAGAGATAAATATCTTACAAAATGTATTACAGAGAAAAACAGTAAATGTTTTTTTCTGACGGGAAGACGCTCATCAGAAAATAATCCGCTCAAGCCGGGCAAAATTCTATTTTGTCAGGAATTTGAGAAGCAGGCGAAAATCTTAAAAGAATTTTACGCGCCGGCAGAAGCGAGTAAAGAAAACGGCGAACAAACCGCTCAATCAACAAATTATGTTGATGACAATCAACAAATTTTATCAACGAATGTGCAGCAGCATATTACTTTATTAAAACTTCCTGAAAATTTTAAATTAAATACTGATTTCTTAAGCACACTTTCAGTTTCGTCAATTAATGATTATATCTCTTGTCCATTCAAATTTTTTCTTAAAAAGGTAAGAAAAATTTATGCTCCAAAGAAATTTTCAAATGAACTTGAAGGTTTGGATATAGGAAATATCCTTCATACTATCATAAATAAAAATCTCAACCTAATTCATTCAGATAAAAATAATGAACAAGTAATCAATGCTTTTCTTGATGAACTGAAGAATATTATTGTAAGTTTATATGGTAATCCGCTTAATCCGATTATTCAAATTCAGCAGGAAAATCTCAAACGCCGGATTAGAAAATTTGTAACAGTATTTCGTGACAATTTTATCGGCTGGGAAGTTATGGAAGATGAAAAAGGAGAAAAAATTGCTGAATACGAAATTATTCCCGAATTGGAAATTAACAATGAAAAAATTAAAATACAAGGCTATGTTGACTTAATTGAAAAAAATGGCAACAAATATAGTGTTATAGATTTTAAAACAGGCAATAAAAATAAAAACGACAGTAATATTTTTTCAACTAAAAAACAACAGTGGAAAGATGTTCAATTAATCCTCTATGCATATTGGCTTTTTAAGAGGATCGGCAAGTGGCCTGAGATGGCATTTTTCAATATTCCCCCGAAGGAGAATGAAATAAAGTATAAAATAATAAATATTGATGATGAGAAAAAAGAAGAAGCGATTTCTTTTGTTCAAAATCTTCTAAAGGAAATAATTGACGATAAAATATCTCTTGAAATAAAATTCCGCAAAACAGAAAATATGAATAATTGCAAATACTGTGATTATAAACAAATCTGCAACCGTTAATAAAATAACCAGGCGAGGAAAATTATGAAAAAACAAAAAATGACAACTCTTACTCTCAGTCTTATGACCGTGGGAGCAGTTGTAACAAGCTTGCGCGGACTGCCAATGATGGCAAAAGAAGGCCTTTCTATGATCTTTTATATCATCTTTGCCGTGATTATGTTCCTTTTGCCCGCTTCGCTTGTCGCTGCGGAACTTGGCGGTGCATTCAGCGAAAAAGGTGGCGGAGTTTATACCTGGGTGAAAGAAGCTTTCGGTTCCAGATGGGGCTTTCTCGCAATATGGCTCCAATGGATACAAAATGTTGTTTGGTATCCTACCACTTTGGCCTTCGCGGCAGGAGCTTTGGCATATCTTTTTATGAAACCCGGTCTTGCGGAAAACGGTTTTTATAACGGCACGGTTATTCTCATTATTTACTGGCTGGCTACTTTCTTCGCACTTAAAGGAACCGGAGTAGTAAGCTCAATTACAAAATACGGCGTACTTATTGGAACAGTCCTTCCTGGAATCTTCATTATTGTTCTTGCTATTATCTGGATTTGTCATGGAAATCCTATTTCCTTTCTTGAACCAAGTCACGCAGTGGCAGCAGCAGAAAAAGCTGTTGGGGAATTACCTCACGCCCGTTTATTTCCTCACATTTCAGGATTGAGCAATATCGCTTTTCTTGCAGGTATTATTTTACTGTTTGCCGGTGTCGAAGTTCATGCCGTTCATGCAAACGAACTTGAAAATCCGGCAAAACAGTTTCCAATAAGTCTGTTTATAGCCATGATTATTATTTTTCTGCTCTTCTTTCTCGGTTCTCTTGCCGTTGCAACTGTTCTTCCTTCTGACGACATAAGTTTAACAGCAGGGATTATGCAGGCATTTAAAGAATTGCTTGATAAATTTCATCTTACATTTCTGATTCCGGTAGTTGGATTATTTACAGCTTTCGGAGCGATAGGCGGAGTTATGTCGTGGATTAGCGGACCGAGTCGCGGGCTTCTGGAAACCGCGAAGCAGGGAGAAATACCTCCTTTTATGGAAAAAACAAATAAAAACGGCATGCAAATAAGTATCCTTATGATTCAAGGAATTATTGTTACTGTTCTTACATCGCTTTATTTTATTATGAAAAATGTGAGCGTTGCGTTCTTCCTCCTTTCAGCAATGACTATTACTTTATATCTTGTCATGTATATTTTGATGTATGCAGCGGCAATAAAATTACGTATTACACAACCCGATCTGCCTCGGTCGTATAAAGTCCCGGGTGGAGTTGTGGGAATGTGTGTAATTGCCGGTGTAGGACTGCTTGGTGTAATATTTTCTCTTGTAGTCGGATTTTTCCCGCCAAGCAATCTTCCTATCGGGAATCCTAAGTTTTATGTTATAATAGTTGCTGCGGGAATGATTATCTTTATCGGATTA